>CAJOQN010000052.1 GCA_905236535.1 uncultured Bacilli bacterium | reverse complement strand
TCACTTTTTTAAAATTTTTTTACGAAAATCCGAAAAAACTCCCAATTACATATATAGGGAAGGATTTTAAAAATGGAAGATTATAGAGTTACAAAACAAAGAAAAACGATAATCCAAAAAGAAAACAGTTTCTATCAAAAGAATGATTACGCCCGCATCAATGCCTTGAAAGATCAGCTGGAATGGATAAAGAGGCAGTTAGAATATGCAAGTTTTTCAACTGACTATCAACTGAGGCTCGATGTCAAAAAAGGAGAAATCTATGAATTTGATTGGGGCGTCAATGTCAACGCTGAGTTTTCGAATAGACATTACGGGTTGGTTTTAAGAAATTCAGGACCATACGATCCATTGGTATATGTCTGTCCATTAAAAACCAATAAGAAAGGAGCAAACCCCGCGAGTGACGTTGATCTTGGAATCATTCCAGCTTTGAAAAGTGACCACAAAACATTAGCGGTAATCAACCAAGCGAGAGCCTTGGACAAAATGAGAATATTTTCAAAAGGAAGCATTGGAGATGAGTCTTTATTTGAGAGAGAAATACCGACTTTAGATGAAAAAAAGATGGAAATGGTTTTAACCGCATTATATGTGTTTTTCTTTTCTAAATAAAACACGCTATCCACATTAATTTGAAAAATTGTTCAAAAAAATTAGTAGTTTTCTAGTAGTTATTTATGCATCAAGAGTGTGTGGATAAGTCCGATTTTTGGTGCTGAAAAGTGTTGATATATAAATTTACTATATTATTTTATATTGATTAAATCTTATTTATTTGTTCTTTTTGTTAACATAATAGATATTATGCGAAGTTATTATAAATCATCTGTTTTAGTTGTGAATTAGAGGCACTACACCACTTGACGAATCTTGCGTTGATTAAAAGTTATCCACATTTTCATATTAACCTATATATTTATAATAAAAATGGAGACAAATCTTCTTCGTCTCCTTTTGATTTAAATTTTTCTTATGACCTTATTTTAGATAGCAATCAAAGCATTGCATTGTCAATCTATTAGCAAAATCTTTCCCCTTAGAGATTAAATATTCCTTGTTTGCTTGGAGGACAATTTTGAATCCTTTTTCAAAATCTTCGAGGCACGCATTGATATAATCTGATGAGTCATATCCGCGGCTTGGTTCAATCTTATCGGCGGCGTAAACAATCTTGGCGATATCCGACATATGAGCTTTTCCAGTCGCGTGGAACTTAATCGCTTCCAAAACCTCTTTGTCATCAACTCCGAATTCATCTTTAGCGATCATTGAACCTAAAAATTGATGATATGACCAGCCTGGGATATCAAGATATTCTTTAAAATGTCTTTCCATTAAGGATTTGGCGATTGGCTTTCCCATATATTTTGCACAATCATGGAGCAAACCAGCGAGGTAAGCCTTCTCTGGATGAGAAATATTGTTGGAAATAGCGATTTCATAGGCCAGATTCGCAACACTAATGGAATGATAATATCTCTTATAGTTGTTTTCTTTTAATAATTCTTTTAATTTACCGGCATAATAAAGCCCGTTATCCGCGATGTAATAGATTGTGCTTTTATCGAGCAAATTAATTTTCTTTAAAAGCCTCGTTTCTGTCGAAGAAACATCAACCATGTCGCCTTTTAACTCAATCATGTGATATTTATCGATATTTGGAGTTTCAAGCTTAGAATTGTCTCTTCTTAAAAAGATGATTTGAGCGTTTTCACTGATTTCTTCAGCGTTTCTCCATTTATGGAAGTTTTCGACCTGATCTTGGCCGATTAAAAGGAATAATTTGTCATGTGGATATATTTCTTTAAAATGTCTAATCGTATGATAGGTATAATTGATTTCTTTTCCGGTTTCATATTCATATGAAGAAACGGAAAAACGACAGTTATGAATATCATGGAAAGCAATATTTAACATATTGACGCGGTCTAAAAAAGAGGCAAGTGCACTATTTTTCCACACCGAGATAACCGCAGGGACAAAAATAACATCCGCATCAAAAGTTTTAGAGGCGATTCTTGCCATATTAAGATGGCCTCTGTGAACTGGGTCAAATCCACCACCGAAAATTATTTTATTCATCTTATTTGACTAATTTAATTTTATTATTTTCTTTGTTCAATTTAAACAAAAGGACGGTTCTTCCTAAGACCTGAACAATTTCAGCATTAAGCTTAGAAGATAAATCGAGAGCAATCTCCATCACGGGAGTTTCAAGAGATTTCATGACATCCACTTTGATTAATTCATGAGCCACCAAGGCTTTATTTAAAACATCTAAAAGGGAATCGGTCAAACCATTTTTCCCAATTTGATATTTTATATCAAGCTTGGCTCCCAAGGCCTTGAGTTGTCTTTTTTGAGCGTTATTTAGCATAAACTATCCCACCTTTGAAACACTCTCTTTAATGGCCACTCCATTTGGAGCGGTGATTTGAATTCTTTGACCATTAGAAATAAAGGTAATCCAGCCTAAACCTTCAATGGCAATATCATGTTTAAGATGATCTTCATCCATTTGATATTCAAAGACTTCAAAATCTTTAAAGTTGATGAATTTATTACTAATTGGCTTAACTTCTTTTTTATTGAAGTTATCAAGGAAATAATTATCGAGCTGGTTAGCGCTAATCTTTTTGCTTTGGACATCTTCCGCAACGTAAATTTTCATCGCGGTTGGTTTTCCTTTTACTAAAGTAAAGGCTGCAAGATTTCCAAGTGTTACGCTTTGATTTTCATATAGAGTCAAAGGAATAATCTTGGCCTTCTTACATGGCAAGATAGCTTTTTGAACTTTCTTTTCCACCTTTCCGATGACGGAAATATCGAGAGCGAATCCTGGAAGGACATATAAGGATGAGGAACGAGAAAGAGGAAGTTCCATCACAATAGTCTTTGTTTGAGGATATTCAATCGCTCTGACCGCTCTATAGGTTTTATTGACAAAGAATTTTAAACAATTATTAATAATTGTGGTCTTCCCAACATTTAAGTCCCCAATTAAATAAACATCATGCCCTTTTCTACCTTTGAGGCAATCATTTAATATCTCTTCATATATTTGAAGGTTTTCAATGTTTAAAACCTTGATGTATACAGGATCAATTCCATTGTCATTAAAATTAATTCTTACAAATTCTTCAATCTTGGAATCCTTAACATTCGTTGGCAATAAATCTTTTTTGGTCACTAAAACCGCGACTCTAAGTCCTCTAATCTTTTCGATAACACTCTTTTTTAATGTTCCATTAAAGTTAAAGGCATCCACTACCCAAACAATCAAAGAATCAGAGGCTCTAGCGTCTTCTAAAATAGTGAGGGATTGCTCATCGATGTTTTGATTGAGTTCACCACTATTAATGTCTTTCATTGACTCGTAGCAGCTATCGCAATAGATGACTCTATCTTTGACGACAGGATTGTTTTCTAAAAAGGAGCGAGGAATATATCCTTTCTTCTTAGGATTCTCATCTTGAAGGACGACACCACAGTTATAACAACGGGCAACTCTTCTAATTTTCGCCATTGATTATATCCCTCCATTCTCTAAATTTATGATGTTTGGTGTAATAAGACCTAAAAGGTCTTTCAAATAAACGATTAAAATGAGTGGTTGGTTGATCTTCCTTGACAAGTTTATCAGTAAGAACAACCTTTATCTTCGCGCGATTGCCAGCTTTGACATCAGTCATCATTTGATCACCAATAAGCATGACTTCATCAGGGTTCATTCCTTTTTCTTTCATCATTTTTTTAATCTTCTTGGCGAATGGCTTCATCGCAAAACACAAACATTCAACATTTAAAACTTTAGCGTAGTTGATAACTCTCTCACTATGATTGTTAGAAATAATAATGGGAGTGATTCCAACTTCTCTTAATCTACCAACTAACTCAAAGGCTCGAGGAGATGGAACAAGTTTCTTATAACTATCCAGAGTGTTATCAAGATCTAAAAAGATATATTTGAGTCCTAACAAAGTATAGAACTCAATATCGATATTATAAACACTGCTGGCATGAGCAAAAGGTTTGATACTTTTAAACATATTTTTATTTTAAACAATATATTTAGAAAAAGCATTTATTTCCTTTAGAAATCAAAAAGTTCTTATTTTATCAAATAAAAAACGCAAGGATAACGACTGCTATCTTGCGCTTTATAAACTACTATATATCTACTAATTTTTAACTATTTCAGTTTTTTATTATAAATCTTCATCTAGACCTTCGAAGAGAGAAATTTGCTCAATTTCATCATCTTTTTTATCGATTTCTTCGGCGATAGCCTTCGCATCAAGATGTTCTACTTCTTCATTTATTTCATCTACTTGTGGCTCTTCGACATCGCTTTCTTCAGGCGCGTTTTCTATATTTATAATCTTTGCGCGCGAAATGGTTTTATCATTAATCATTTCGATATCGACATCGAATAAACTTTCAACTTTAACTCCATTAGGAATACCAGAAATATTCTTTTTGGCATTAATAGTGTCGGTGGCAGAAAAGTCAGTAATTGATAAAGGAAGGATATCATTATTGCTTAGCAATAAACGAACATCTAAAGATTCAGTTCTAAATGGAATCTTAACAGAACCGACGAGATGATGAATATCACTCTTAAAGGAAGAGAAAGCTATTTGAATCTTTCCAAGACGGTTTGTTTTATTGATTTTATCTAAAGATAAAATTCTTTGGCAACCTTTGTCGGTGAACAACGCTAATCTTGTTCTATCATTATCAGTGAACGAGAGCATAGAGACTACTGTTTGGCTCTTGAGATTGTTAATTGATTTAACACCACCAGCCTTCGCTCCAGTAAGGTTCACATCGTTTTCGTTGTAGTACGAGCAATTTCCATCACTTGTGAGGATTAAAAGGTCACTATTGCCGTTTAAAACGCGAATATCAGCGATTTCATCAGTATTAAGGAGTTTCATACACTTCATCGGACGAGCGTGTCTATCGTGATCGAGTTGAGAGATTTGCATTCTCTTAATTTGGCCAAATTTGGAAACAAGACCAAGATAAATATCATTCCTAAATTTGTTAACAAATAAACATTTAATGAATTTTTCTCCACCCATTAAAGTCACTAAATTATTGACGTGAATTCCTTCATCTTTCCAACGGTTTTCAGTGAGAAGATAAACAGGTAGACATACATAGTTACCTTTGTTTGTAAAACAAACAAGGTAATCAGTGGTCATCGCTAATCCTCTACCGACTAGAATATCACCATCTTTTAAGCCTGGTAAAACATCATCCCCGGAACCTTTATAGGACTTCACAGAACTACGTTTAAGATAGCCGTCACGAGTGACTGCAACCATGACTTCTTCTTTGGCGATTAAGTCGCGTTTATTAATGACCACACTTTCGCCTTTATCGATGATTTGGGTGCGACGTTCATCTCCATATTTAGAGGAGATTTCTTTTAAATCTTTAATTAAAACTCTATTGAGTTTATTCTCATCAGAAAGAATGCCTTCAAGGTTTTCAATGGTCTTTTCAAGGTCTTTCTTTTCAGCTTCTAAAACAATCTCGTCAGCATGTGACAATTTATATAATGGCATCATCACAATGGCTTCCGCTTGATCTTCGTTTAAAGAATACTTTTTGATGAGATTGTTCTTAGCGTCTGCTTTATCTTTACTATGTTGAATGAGATAAATAACATCATTGATGTTAAGGGTCGCGATAATGAGACCGTTAACGATGCTTAATCTCGCAGATGCTTTATTTAATTCAAATTTTGATTGTCGAGTAACAACATCGACTTGGTGGTTAACATAGCACTCAATAAAATCGAGTAAGTTGAGGGTTTTTGGACGTCCATCAACAATCGCCACCATATTCGCGGAGTAAGAACCTGCTAATGAAGTATGCTTCATTAAATAAGCAAGGATAAGTTCAGCTTTCGATTCCTTTTTCAAATCGACAACAATTCTGATTCCTTTCCAATCACTTTCATCACGCACTTCTAAAATACCATCAATAGCCTTGCTATGGCGGATTTTGTCTATTTCATAGACAACATCAATTTTCACCAATTTATAAGGAATTTCAGTGATGATTATTTGTTTATTGGTTTTAGTTTCGACGATTTCCGCTTTCGCCGTAACTTCGATTCTTCCACGACCAGTATTATAGATGTCATCTAAACCAGTAGAGTTATAGATGACTCCTCCAGTTGGGAAGTCTGGACCCTTCACAAATTGACGGAGATTTTCAATGGTGACGTTTTTGTGATTGATGTAATAAATAACCGCATCAATAACTTCTCTGAGGTTGTGAGGTGGGATTTCTGTTGCTATAGCAACAGCGATACCTTCACTACCATTGACAAGAAGATTTGGAAAACGAGCGGGTAAAACCACTGGTTCAAACTCTGTATCATCGAAGTTGAGCTGCATATCAACAGTCTCTTTATCGATTCCTCTAACGAGTTCATTAGAAATCATCGCTAAACGAGATTCAGTATAACGATAAGCCGCTGGGTTGTCTCCATCAATAGAGCCATTGTTTCCTTGGAAGTCGATTAATGGATAACGAACTTTCCAATCTTGGCTCATGCGAGCCAAGGCTTCGTAAATTGAGGTGTCACCATGAGGGTGATAAGTACCCATAACCGCACCAACGGTATGAGCGCATTTCTTGGTTGGATGATTGATTGTGTTATTAGATTTGTACATTGAAAAGATGATTCTTCTTTGTACAGGTTTCATCCCATCACGAGCGTCTGGAATCGCTCTGTCTTGAATGACATATTTGGCGTAGGTCGCATAACGATCCCCCATTACTTCTTCAAGGGGTTCGTTTTGAATGTTTTCTTCAATGGTTGGTTCTTCAACGATGAGATCTTTTTTCTTTACCATCTTTATTTGACCTCCTCAATAAACGAATCAACTTCTTTGAAGTTGACATTTTCTTCAACCCACTCTCTACGAAGAGAGGAATCCTTACCCATCAAAACACTGACGCGTTTATCAACAAGGAACGGATCTTCGATATTAACACGGATTAAAAGTCTAGTTTTTGGATCCATGGTTGTCTCTTTTAATTGGACCGCATCCATTTCACCTAAACCCTTATAACGTGAAATCTTACAACCTGCACCCACTTTTTTCTTGGCCATTTCTAGTCCGATATCATCCCAAGCATATTCTTGAATCATTTTATGATTCACTTCTTTTGCAACTCTATATAAAGGAGGAACCGCAATATAGACATGACCTGTGGTAATCAAAGGTCTCATATAGTGATAAAAGAATGTTAAAAGCAAGGTTTGAATATGCGCACCATCGGTATCAGCATCGGTCATGATGATAACTTTTCCATAGTGAATATCGTTGATATTAAAAGCTTGCCCATAACCCGCACCAATGGTGTTAATGATGGTCGCAATTTCTTCGTTTTTCATCATTTTGTCAACAGTAATAGAATCGGTATTCAAAGGCTTACCACGTAGTGGTAATATTGCTTGGTGAATTCTATCACGGCCTTTTCTTGCACTACCACCCGCACTATCACCTTCGACGATGAATAATTCATTCTTTTCATAGTCTTTGCTTTGAGCAGGAGTGAGTTTATCTGAAAGAATAATCTCTTCTTTTTTCTTTTTTACGCTTCTGGCTTCATCTTTAGCTTTTCTAGCAGCGAGACGAGCGTTTTGGCTATCCACACACTTCTTGATGATGTTGATAGCGACTTCTTTATTTTCTGTAAGAAAATAGATTAATTTATTATAGATGAAATTGGAAACAACAGTTAAGGCTTGTGGAGTTCCTAATTTTCCCTTAGTTTGTCCTTCAAATTCCAAAATCTTCTCTGGAACCTTTAAAGAGATGACAGAAGTTAGACCTTCTCTGATATCGTTTCCTTCAAGCTTTTTGCCTTTAAGGATCTTGTTATTTTCGGCAAAATCATTGATAGCTCTCGTCAAACCAGTCTTAAAGCCCGATTCATGAGTTCCCCCATCTCTAGTTCTTGCCCCATTGGCATATGAGAAGGTTGTTTCATTATAGTCTTCATAGCAAAATTGCATAGCAATTTCGATGCTAATTCCGGTTTCGGAATCGATATCATTGAAATCCATAACTGGGGAAAGAGGATTTTTATCTTTGTTCATATGTTCAACATATTCAACAATCCCTCTTTCATAGCAGAATTCCGTGCTCTTATTAATTCTTTCGTCTATTAAGACGAATTTTACTCCTCTCATCAAGAAGGCAGATTCTTGTAAACGAGTGGCAATCGTGTCCCATTTAAATTCAGTTGTTGAGAAGATACGATTATCCGGATAGAAGGTCACTAAAGTACCATGTTTTTTGGTGTTGCCAATGACCTCTAAAGGAGTCTCGATCTCACCACCGTTGCTAAATCTCATGTGGTGGATTTTGCCCTCTCTATAGACGATGACATCGAGCCAAGTTGAAAGGGCGTTTGTGACCGAAGCACCGACACCATGAAGGCCTGCGGAGCTCTTATAAACGGCATTATTGAACTTTCCACCAGCGTGCAAAACGGTAAAAACAAGCTCTAAAGCGCTCTTTCCAGTTTCCTTATTTATGCCGGTTGGAATACCTCTTCCTTCGTCTAAAACTGACAAAGAACCATCCTTATGGATGGTTATGGTAATGACAGAACCAAATCCAGACAAGGCTTCATCAACCGCGTTATCGACGACTTCCCACACTAAATGATGGAGTCCTGCGGTATTCGTGGAACCAATATACATGGCAGGTCTTTTTCTAACACCTTCAAGACCGGTCAAAACGTGAATATCATCAGCTGTATACGTACTATTTGGCATTACTATCTCTCCAAAGCATTAATTATTATAAATAAAATTAATTGCAAAAATAAAGTAATTTAGTAGAATAGATAAGGTCTATCGGAGGAGAAAAAAATGGATATTATTTTATATAATATATTGATCTCACTTAGCGTCGTATTATTTGCATATTTAGTCGGTTCAATTCCTATGGGATTGATTATTTGTAAGACTTTTCTTGGCAAAGATCCAAGAACTGAAGGAAGCGGAAATCCAGGTTCCACGAATGTTGGAAGAGTCTATGGTAAGAAATGGGGATATATCGTTATGGTCTTCGATATTCTTAAGAGCATTTCACCACTTTGGATTAGTTGGGCTATCCTTTCTTTTATTCCATTTGGCGACAAGCCTCTCCTTCCATTAGTCGGTAACTTATTAAATGGAACTTCGGTTTACGCTGATTACATCTTAAAATATCCAGCATATTGGCTTGCTCCTATTGGAGCAATCCTTGGACATTGCTATCCAATTTTCTCTCATTTTAAAGGCGGAAAAGGAGCAGCAACCTTAATTGGTACCTTTTTCTCAACCTTCTGGATGGCTATCCCAGTGCTTTCCACCATCTTCCTCATCATTGTCAAAAAGACAAGAATCATGTCAATCTCGGTGATGATCGCGAATGGTATCTCTGTCTTAGAAGTTTGGATTTTATACATTCTTTTAGTGACAAAAGTCCTTCCTCCAATCTTCCTTTGGCTCCCATGTCCAGGACCAACACTCGAGTTCTCTCTCGTGACTCCAATAACCTTCACATTCTGCTATCTCTTTCTTGTTTTCCGTCACTCTTCTAACATCGCAAGACTTAAGAGACACGAAGAGAATACCACAAATCTATTCTAGTAGATATTTAGTAGATTTATAGCAAAATATATTTATTCATAAATATCCCATAATTTGTTTAAAAAATGGTAGTGAATAAAAGCCACTACCTTTTTTCTTTGCTTTATATCACCTTTAGGGCTGTTTTTAGCGCTTTTAGGACCAATTTGTTTTTCGTTATACAAATAACCTATAAAAAACCTCATCGCATTTGATGAGGCTTTAAATTATTTGTTTTGAGAATTGATGTTTCTCATGATTTCGCGAATTTGTTTTTCGCTTGGGTTACGACCCATTGAACGGAACATCGCGCGAATCATTTTTTCGTTGACTGGTGGGTTATCCTTGAGCTGTTTCTTGAAATACCATCTAGAGAGGAAGAATCCAGCAGCTGCGCCACCAATGAGACAAGCAATCAAAGATAAGACAAATACCCAAATTTCAATTTGCATATGCCTTCTCCTTAATTACGCTCTACCGTCATATTGGCCGTTATCGGTTCTAACAAGGATGGTTTCACCATCGTTGATGAATAATGGAACACGGACCTTAATACCGGTCTCTAAGATGGCATCTTTCATCGCCTTATTGACGGTGTCACCACGAACTGCTGGTTCGCATTCGACAATCTTAAGAGCGACTTTGGCAGGAAGGTTGATACCGAGAACTTCGTTCTCATAGGAAGTGATTTCTACGACTTCATCACCTTTTAAGAATCTTTGCTCCCATTCAAGTCTTTCCTTGCTGATTTCAATTTGTTCATAGGTTTCTTGATCCATGAAGACTAAATTGTCACCAGTATCATAGAGGTATTGCATTTGTCTCTTATCAAGACGAATGACTTCGATACCATAACCAGAGTTACGAGCGATTTCGTTAATCGCGCCGGTGCGTAAGTTTTTAACTTTGACTTTTGCGACCATCTTTCTCATCGCGGTTTTGTTGAGAAGAATGTCTAATACTTGATAGATGTTGCCTTCTTCTTCGAAATAGTTTCCAGGTCTTAATTCTGTAACGTTAACCATAAATTAACTCCTTTCTCCTTAAATCTTGTTTAAGTGTGAAAAAAATAGGCAAGCCTATTTCTTTCTTTCACGGTGGACCGTGACCTTCTTACATTTTGGACAATATTTATTGACTTCTAAACGGTCTGGGTCATTCTTTTTGTTCTTGGAAGTAATATAGGTTTCTTCACCACAAACTGTGCATTTAAGAATAATGTTAATACGATCTTCTTTTTTTGCCATATTATAAGCTCTCCTTTATAACGCAAGATAAATATTATCATAGATAAGCAAAAGAGAAAAGAAAAAAATATTCACGAATGAAAATGCCTTTTATACTAACTTGTTGTATAATGGGTACACAAATGAAACGT
Organism: uncultured Bacilli bacterium; assembly: GCA_905236535.1. Taxonomy (GTDB): domain Bacteria; phylum Bacillota_I; class Bacilli_A; order RFN20; family CAG-826; genus RGIG3315. The sequence goes on along the minus strand of CAJOQN010000052.1, from coordinate 13,877 downwards.
GAAGACACAAAACTAATCAAAATTGGCAATACCACCATCGGTCATAAAAACCAGGTTTTAATCCAGTCAATGTGCAACATTAAAACAGAAAATTATGACGCTGTTTCGGAGCAAATTAATGAATGCGCGAAGTTGGGCGCAAATCTTATGCGCGTCTCCGTGATGGATAAAAAAGATGCTTTAGCGATTAAAGAAATCAAAAGAAGAATCTCCATTCCATTAGTCGCGGATATTCATTTTGATTATCGTCTCGCTTTGATGGCGATGGAAAATGGAGTTGATGCTGTTCGCATCAATCCAGGAAACATCGGAAGCGAAGACAAAGTTAAAGTTGTCATTGATTTAGCCAAAGAGAAACATATCCCTATTCGTGTGGGGGTTAATTCTGGTTCCCTTGATAAAACCATCCACGATTATTCTCATCAATATAAGGCAGAACAGCTCGTCAAATCTGCTGAAAAACATATTAAAATACTGGAGTCATATGGTTTTGATGACATAGTCATCTCATTAAAAGGAAGCGATGTTTTAGAAACCATTGAAGCTTATCGCTTAGCAAGTGAAAAATTCCCACGTTACCCACTTCATTTAGGTATTACCGAAGCAGGATTCAAAGACATTTCTCTTATTAGAAGCACTGCGGGATTAGCGCCTCTTTTATTAGAAGGAATCGGTGATACGATTCGTATTTCAATCTCCGGTGATCCGAAAGATGAAATCATCGCTGCTAAAAGACTTCTTCATGATATTGGGTTATATCCAAATTATCCAACCATCGTTTCATGCCCAACATGTGGAAGGACTGAGGTTGACGTCACCTCTTTATCTAAACGGGTGATGGATTATCTTGAAACAATTGGTAAACCAATTCATGTCGCGGTCATGGGATGCGTGGTCAATGGGCCAGGCGAAGCTAAAAATGCAGATATTGGTATCGCAGGCGGAAAACATGAATATGTTATCTTTAAAAAAGATAAGGTTATTAAAAAAGTCCCAGAAGACAAAGCTTATGAGACTTTAATAGAAGAAATTAATAAATTATAATTTATCTCGCCAACCATCGACGAACTTATTATTCTTAAGCATTTCAGCCTCTGTCTTGTACGGAGGTTTTTCATTGAAGTATGGAGTTTCTAATATTTTTGGAATTCCATTTAATTTTGGGTGATGCACATATTTGGTTAAGGTTTCAAATCCAATTTCTCCATATCCAATGTTCTCGTGGCGATCTTTATGCGCGCCTATTGGATTTTTGCTATCGTTGATATGAACAACGAGGAGCCGATTTAATCCAATAATTCTATCGAATTCATTTAAGATTTCATCGACATCATGAACATTATATCCCGCATCGTTAATATGACAGGTATCTAAGCACACGCCTAAGCGATTAGAATGTTTACAAGAGTTGATGATTTTAGCAATTTGACTAAAGTCCGTTCCAACTTCGCTTCCTTTTCCCGCCATTGTTTCAAGAGCAATTTTGACATCAGTCCCATCTTGGTCTAAAACAACATCCAAAGCTTCAATGATGTTATCTAAGGCAACATCAACGCCTTGATTAACATGTGCGCCTGGGTGGAGAACTAAAATTTTGGCCCCAAAGGCATGAGTTCTTTGAAGCTCACTGGTAATCGTCTTGATTGATAAATCAAAAAGGCCTTCTTTTGTTTTGTTGGCGGCATTGATGATATAAGGGGCGTGCACGATGAGAGTTTCAGGCTTGATTCCACTGTCTTTTAAAAGCGCTAATCCTTCTTCTATCTTCAAAGAAGATAATGGAAGACGATAGGTATTTTGAGGGGCGCCAGTATAAAACATAAAAGTGTTCTCTCCATAACTTAAAGCTTCCTTAACGCTTCCTAAAAAATATTCAGGAGAGTTCAATGAGACATGTGATCCAAGAAGGAGATTATATTCTGACATTACTAATCCTCACTTTTACTTTGTAACTATGAGCATATTACCACAATTGTTTCTTTAATGATATTGTAAAATCCGTTAAGATAAGGTTATGAAAGTTGAAGTTTTAGAGCCAAAAGGATATTGTTCAGGAGTTGTCCGTGCCATTGATATTGCTTTAAAAGCAAAAAGAGAGCACCCAAACGAGAAGATATATGTCTTTGGAATGCTTGTTCATAATCACGAAACAATCAATTTTCTAAAAGAAAAAGGAATTGAAACAATCTTTGAAACGAACAAAGAGGCAATCGAAAACTTACAAAAAGGTTCAGTTTTGGTTTTTACCGCGCATGGGCACGATGAAAAAATCGAAGAATATGTTTTAGCAAATGGCCTAACTACCTATGATGCGACTTGTCCAGTGGTAAAAGGCAATATTAAAACCATAAAAGATAAGTTATTAAACGGCTATAAAGTCATCTTTATCGGAAAGAAAAACCATCCTGAAACCAACGCTGTTTTAAGCATCTCAAAAGACATCTATTTGTTTGATGATACTTTACTAAAAAATAACTATTTATCTACTAATACAAATATTTTTGTCGCAAATCAAACAACTTTAAACTATAAAGAACTACTAGATATTCATAACGAAATCAAGGCTACTTTTCCTCATGCTAAGATCATCAACGAAGTGTGTTCTACCACACGTTTAAGGCAAGAGCGTATTAGAAATCTTTCCAAAGATGTCGACTTAGTTTTAGTCGTGGGTTCCACCTCCTCGAATAACACGATGAAACTTTATGGAATCGCTAAAGAGCTATATGGCGATAAGGCTATTCTTTTAGAATCCGCTAGAGATTTAGACCTTCAAGCAATTAAAAATAAAAAATACGCCGTCATCTCTTCTGGAGCTAGTACTCCAATAGAAACGATTGAGGCGATTGAAAAACTTTTAAAAGATTTGAACGACTAAATTACCTTTGGTAATTCTTCGTGATCCACTATGACAATATCTAAAGACTCATCCATCTCAAGGAGGAGTTTTTTCATTTGCGGCATAAAGATCTTTTCGATTTCGTGGGGCATATCTAAATAGTTATAGCCTTCCACAACAATTTCTCTTCTAACATGATGAGGAGCGTCACCAGAAATATAAATATCTGCGCCTTCTTCTTTGGCAACAGGCCAGTCTCTAGAACCACCTCCACCAATAACAGCAACCTTCTTAATCATTGGATTGCCTTTGGCAATAAGGAGGGAATATTCAACTTTAAAACACTTTTTCGCATATCTAGCAAATTCTTCGACTGGCATTTCTTTTTTAAGTTCACCAATTCTCATCATTATTTCTTTTTCTGGAACATAGATATTTTTTAAGTCTAAAGCTTCTGCTAAAGCATCGTTCATTCCATCTTTCCCAGTATCGAAGTTTGTGTGCATGCTATAAACGACCAATCCATTATCGATGACTCTGTCATATAAAGCCTTTTTTCTAGGATCGTGTTTTAAAACCCACCCTTTCGTCCCATAGATAAAGGGATGATGAGTTAAGATTAAATCTGGTCTCTCCGTAAGAGCGATAGGAAGGACTTCTTCATCAAAATCTAAACAAAGCAAAATCTTTTTGGCCTCTTCTGGGAGCTTTCCTGCCATCAAGCCTACAAAATCATGATGCATCTTCGCAAAGCGCTTAGGAAAGCGTTTAGATAGGTTTAAAAGCAATTTCTTTGTTCTCATAGGACTTCATTTATCCTTTCTTTTTCTTCTTCTAAGTCAATTTTTCTTGATTCACTTAGGTTTTCTTTGCAAAGCAAAGAATCTATATCATTTAGCCTTTTTTGGTGTTTTTTGATGAAAAGATGGTCTTTTTCTTTTCTTAAAATTGGACCATACAAATAATCAAGTTCATCATAATTCGCCTGTCCTTTATCGAAGCGAATAATCTCATAATAGATGTCATCTTCAAAAATGACCTTTTCCATGACAATACGATATCCAAGTTTCACAATTCCACGTCGAACTATATCGATTGAATTATGAGCGTCCACGATGATGGATTGAACATTTGGCAATTTTGAAATATCTTTTTCTAATATTTTTAATATAGAAAAACCACCCATTCCTGCAATGATGACGGTGTTAACATCACTTGGGAGTTTACTTATTCCATCAGCGAACTGCACAAGAATCAAATCTTGATGTCCACTTTCGATGATTGCTTTATTCAAACGATCAAAGGGTCCTTTTTTGTTTTCGACCGCGACTCCTTTAGAGATTTTGTTATTCTCAAGGAGTGAAATAATTAATTTCCCGTGATCCGCTCCGACATCGCAAGCAACGCCATAGGGAACCATGTCATATATTGCGGATAGTCTTTTTGAGAGGGTGGTTTTCATATTTAACTAATTCATTGTTTTGTAGTCACCAAGTCTCTTGGCTTTGTTTTGGTGGCTAAGTTTCTTTAAAGCTTTAGCTTCAATTTGACGAATTCTTTCTCTGGTAACATTGAATTCTTTACCGACTTCTTCGAGAGTTCTTGGGCGATTGTCATCGAGACCATATCTAAGTCTGATAACTTTTTCTTCACGAGGAGATAATTCGTGGAGAATCTCTTCGAGAGCTTCTCTTAAGAGTTGCTTGGTGGTGAAATCAACTGGAGATTCACTGTCTTTATCAGGGATGAAGTCCTCCAAGTTGGAGTCATCTTCTTCGTTGATTGGACGAGCCAAAGAGACTGGTTCAAGAGCAATTCTTTGGATTTCTCGAATCTTTTTAGGATCGAGCTCACCATCCATCGCTTCTGAAATTTCTTCTGGAGTAGGTTCCCTACTCTTCTCTTGAAGGAGTTGTCTTCTAATCTTGGTCATCTTATTAATGGTTTCAACCATATGGACAGGAATTCTAATGGTACGAGCGTGATCGGCAATCGCACGGGTAATGGCTTGACGGATCCACCATGTCGCATATGTGGAGAACTTATAACCTTTGGTGTAATCAAATTTATCAACCGCTTTGATTAAACCGAGGTTACCTTCTTGAATTAAATCAAGGAATTGCATTCCTCTCCCTAAATAACGCTTGGCAAGGTTAACGACAAGACGTAAGTTGGCATTGATGAGCTTTTCTTTGGCCTTTTGATCGTTTTCAAGGATTCTCTTAGCGAGAATTGGTTCTTCTTCTGGCTTTAGAAGAGCGTAGGAACCAATTTGTTTAAGATACATCTTAACGGAGTCGTTGGATTTGACATCATCGATAACGGTGTCTTCAAAGGAAACGACGCTATCATCATCTTCATCTTCTTCATCTTCGCTAAAATCGAAGCCTTCATCTAAATCATCAAGATTTTCATCGAGATTAATTTCAGAATCGTCAATTTCATCGAGAGATTCGCCCATATCTTCGTCATCTTCTTCTCCGGTTAACACACGGATATTGTTTGCGTCAAAGAAACCATAAAGTTCGTCGATAGCAGAATCGTCTAATTCATAATCGTTGGTCGCATCAAAGATTTCATCTTGGGAGATGGTTCCTGTCTTCTTTGCTTTCTTTAAAAGCTTCGCTTTGACTTGTTCAATGGTGAGAATATCGCTATCTAAATCGTACACTCCCACTTTTTTGGGCTCACTTTTCTTTTTTGTAGCGCCTTTAACACTTTTTGCTGGTTGAACGCTGTCTTCTTTTTTCTTTCTACCCATTAATCATCGTCCTCCTTTTCAACTTGACTACGTGTATTCTTAATTGCTTTTTCTTTCTTTTCTTCTCTTAACATCTTGCGGCGATTATAATCCGCGAGAATTCTTGCTTGCGTTAATTCATCTTTTCCGCGAAGGGCGTCTTCAAGCATATCCTTTTCAGAGATATTGGTCTTTTCTTCGTTCATAGAATCTAAGAGACCATTGAGAAGTTCTAAGGTACATTCGCTTGGATGATTCTTTTCCATCGCGAGATTTACTAATTCATTAGTAAGTTCTTCGGCATTCTTCGGTTCACTAGTTTCAATGAGAGTCATAACATTTAATAAATCAACATATGAATTATTCTTATAACATTCGACAATGAACGAAGCAATCTGGCGATATATCTCATCGTAGAAGACATTAATTTTTGTTTCATAGAACAAAACAGCTTCTTTATTGTTAATCATCTGAAAGAGCATTTCTCTTTCGGCAAGAAACAATTTCTTCAAAACTTTTCTTTCTGGATGGAAGTCGGTCATCACTTCTGTGACATTCGCTTCCTTTGGAAGTCTTCTTGCTTTTTTGAGAAGATCTCTTATCGACTCCACTTCGAAGCCAGTAATCTCAGAAAGCTTTCTAAGATAGCTATCTAGTTCTAATTGGGATTGCACATCTTGGAGAATAGGAATGAATTGTTTGATGAGCACCTTTTTCTCATCCAAAGTTTTGAGGGGGTTGCTCTTTAAATAGTAATTTAAAGCAAAGTCCGCTCTATATACTAAATCATTGAGATAATACCTGAGCGCGGCTTCCCCATCTTGATTGAGTATTTCGTCAGGGTCTTTGGTGTTGCCTTTAGCATCAACGATTCTAAATTTGATTCCTGCTTCATCAAGAGCCCTTGCCACTTTCAATGTTGCGGTTTGACCAGGAAGGTCTCCGTCGAGGCACACTCTAACTTCAACATTAAGTTTGCGGAGCATCCCGATATGCTCTGGAGTTAAGGCTGTTCCCATGACCGCAACGGCGGATTCGATTCCAATCTTTGCTAAAGCAAAAACATCCATAAATCCTTCTAGGAGATAAACATAACCAGCAATACGGGCTTTTTCTTTTGCGATGTGATAGTTATATAAAACAGATGATTTATGAAAAAGATATGTTTCTGGCGAATTGATATATTTCGCCTCATCCGATTGTGCAATCCGTCGAGCGCTATAACCAATAGGTTCTCCATCTTCATCCATGATTGGAAAGATGACACGCCCTTGGTTTCTATCACTGGTGATACCACTATTAATAGAGGCAATACCAATATCCTCAAGAGTTTTAAGAGAATGACCTCGATCTAAAAGATATTTGCAGGTCGCTTGCCCGTTCTTGAAAGCATACCCAAGCCTAAATTTGGCTCTTAAGTTAGCGTCGAGGTTGCGGGATTCAAAATAATCTAATCCTTCTTTTCCTTCGGAAGTACTTAAAGCATATTGGTAATAAGTTGTTAAATCTCTTGTGCATTTCAAGAGAGTTTCTTTTCTTTGATCAACAGGTTTAACGTGAACTTCCTCATGAAAACGAGGATCATCATAACCCACCATCTTCGCGACTTTGACTAAAGCTTCAGCAAAAGAAATATGTTCGTACTTTTGTACGAAGGTAATCGCGCTTCCACCAGTGCCATCGACAAAGCATTTAAAGATTTGCTTGTCAGGAGAGATATGAAGAGATGGTGAAGAGTCATCATGAAAAGGACAAAGAGCGAGGTATTCCTTGCCTTTTTTAGTCACGGTCAAATAGCTGGAAATAATGTCAACTATATTGGCACGTTTTAAGACTTCATTCACTAATTCTTGATCAAACTTCATAAAATGATTTCTACTATTTTTGTACTAACTATATACTAAAAGAAAGTTTTTTCGGTTAAATACTTCACTAAATCATTAATTGGTAATCTGACTTGTTCCATGGAATCACGTTCTCTAACGGTGACACAATTATCTTTTTCAACAGTGTCGAAATCAATGGTCACACAGTAAGGAGTACCAATGGCGTCTTGACGACGATATCTTTTTCCAATAGATCCAGTATCATCATAGATAACATGGAGATATTTGGAGAGTAATCTTTGCACTTCTCTAGCCTTTGGTTCAAGCTTCTTGCTCAAAGGAAGGATAGCGGCCTTAATAGGTGCGACCCAAGGTGCGAGATGCATAACGATACGAGTCTCACCATTTTCTAAAACTTCTTCATCATATGCTTCGCATAAAGTCATAAGAGTGAGTCTATCTAAACCAACAGATGGTTCGATACAATATGGAACATATTTCTCATTGGTTTCAGGATCGAGATATTCTAAGGATTCGCCACTATAGGTCATGTGACGTTTTAAATCGTAATCTGTTCTATCGGCGATACCCCAAATCTCACCCCAACCAAATGGGAAGAGGTATTCAATATCAGTTGTGGCTTTTGAATAAAAAGCCAATTCTTCTGGTTCGTGGTCTCTATAACGAAGATGTTCGTTACTGATTCCTAAGGAATCAACAAATTCTAAACATTGCTTTTTCCAATAATCAAACCACTCTAAATCGCTACCAGGTTTGCAGAAGAATTCCATCTCCATTTGATCAAATTCTCTTGTTCTAAAGGTCATTTGCCCTGGAGTGATTTCGTTTCTAAAGGCACGACCAACGTTACAAATACCTAAAGGTAATTTTCTTCTTGTTGTTCTAACAACGTTTTTGAAGTTCACAAACATTCCTTGAGCGGTCTCTGGGCGAAGATAAACAACAGATTTGCTATCTTCGGTAACACCGATATGAGTTTTAAACATCATGTTAAATTGACGGATATCTGTGAAGTCTTCGCTACCACAGTTAGGACATTTGACATGGTTTTGATGGATAAAATCCATCATTTGTTCATTTGTCATTCCGTTAACATCAGCGTCTGGGAATTGTTGTTCAATAATTTGATCTGCTCTAAAACGCATTTTACATTTTTTGCAGTCGATTAATGGATCATTAAAAGTTGAGACATGGCCTGTTGCTTCCCAAACTTTAGGATTCATCAAGATTGCGGCATCAATGCCAACATTGGTTTCTGATTCTTGAACGAACTTCTTCCACCACATTTTGCGGATGTTCATTTTGATTTCAGAACCAAGTGGACCATAATCCCATGTATTGCTTAAACCACCATAAATTTCAGATCCCTGAAAATAATAACCTGAAACGATGAAATGGTTACATAATTTGTCAAATTCAAATTTTGCCATAAATATAACTCCAAAAAAACATATATATAATATATATCACATAATATCGTGTCAATAAACAATTGTTGTATAAAATTATAAAGTTTTATGACAATAAACTAAAATTATTTAGTTTAATTCCTAAACCTTCGTAAATAAAGGTCACCATTTCTTTGAGTATTGTGTATCCGTTATTTTCATCGATGTCGATACCAGTGTCAAAATTATTAGTTCCAAGCAATTGACGAATAAGCAGCATTTGCTCTTTATTAAAACGGTAATCGTCTTCAAATTCGTAGCAATCCTTGCAGACAAATCCGCCTTCTCTAAATGAAAAATTGACGATGTTGGATTTGGTTTGGCAGAAGACACATTTATTAATATCGAAATGATATCCCGCTATCCTTAAAACTTCTCCAAGATAAGTGATAAGGATTTGATATGGATTGATTATGTTATCTTTAAAAGCCTTTATGGCTTTTTCTAAAAGTGGATACATCATCACCTTTTCTTCATCTTGAAGCATCTTGTTTGTCGCTTCTCCAACCATCGCTATCGCCGCCATTTTAGTAAGCGAATCGCTAGAGGAATATGGCGAAAGAATTAAAGAAGAAGATTCACAAATAAGATATTTGTATTTTCCTTCCTTCATCTTGACATCGGCGATGACTAACGGAGTTGAAAGGATGATGTTTTTTGATTTTGGACTTAAAAGTCCATTCACCGAAAAAGTCACTATGCCTTCTTCGCTTAAGGCGTTGATAATTGCGTCTTTCTCTTTATAAGTCGTGATTGAAAGAATAATTAATTTCATTATTTATTATCGTTTTTATAACCGAACTTCTTCAGAGAAGCTTCTTCGTTTCTCCAGTCCTTCTCTACTTTGACAAAAAGTTCGAGATAAACATGCTTGTTTAAAAGTTCTTCAATATCTTTTCTAGCTTTGATTCCAATATCTTTGATACGTTTGCCGTTTGCTCCAATGACAATCCCTTTTTGGGATTCTTTTTCCACCACAATAGAGGCTCTGATATTAATTGGGTCATCGTCCCAGGCAATATCATTCATATAAACAGCGATGCTATGAGGAACTTCTTCTCTTAAAATCCTCAAAGCCTTTTCACGAATAATTTCTTTGATTCTAAAGATTTCATCTTGATCGGTTACCGTATCAGTTTCGTAATAGGCTGGACCTTCAGGAAGAACTTCGATGAGGTTTTTAATAAGTTCATCGACATTAAATCCTTTGGTGGCCACCGTTTCAATAATCTTCGCTTCAGGAACTTTCTCTTTGTAGATATCCTTAAGTTTTGTGGCGAGAATAATATTGGTTTCATCAATTTTATTGATGACCACAAAGAAAGGAACCTTGACATTTAAATGAGAAAGGAGATATTCATCGCCTGGACCAAAATTGACAGAGCCATCCACTACTAAAACAACAGCGTCGACATCTTCTAAAGCGCTATAAGCCATCTTATCGAGTTCTTTTGACAATTTAACCTTTGGTTTGTGAATCCCAGGAGTGTCAACAAACACGATTTGAGCATCTTCGCCTTGATAGATGCCTTTAATGTTATTTCTGGTCGTTTGCGATTTATCGGCGACAATCGAAACTTTCTCTTTAAGAATAGAATTTAAAAGAGTAGATTTGCCAACATTTGGGCGACCAACGATTGCAACAAAACCCGATTTCATTATTTTTTTAAATCCTTTTCGCTAAAAGCGAATGGCAATAATTCATTCGGAGTGGTTTCTTTGATATCACCATTTAAATTAGACATATAAATCTTCGTATCTGAAGGAAGGAGCTCATGAATCACTTGACGGCACGCTCCACATGGTGAACATGGCTCAACCGTATCAGCGCTTAAGGCAAGCATCACGAAGTCTTCTTTTTTCTTTCCGTGCATCATCGCATTGTAAATCGCGTTTCTTTCAGCGCACATACATAATGGATAGGAAGAGTTTTCAACGTTCGCACCTAAAAACACTTCTCCATCTTTCGTCAACAAAGCTGCTCCAACTCTAAATCCAGAATACGGGGCGTAAGCGAGTTCTCTAGCTTGCTTTGCTTTTTCAATCAATTCTAAATGGTTCATCTTGTTACTCCTTTATTTACGAGTATTGTTTCTTGCAAAGAAAACATTTCTTTTTCGTCTTCTTCATTCATGTGGTCATATCCTAATAAGTGAAGAAGCCCATGCACAAAAAGAAAATCTAATTCTCTTTCTAGAGAATGTCCATAATCCTCGGCTTGTTCGATGGCTTTTGGAAGAGAAATATAAATTTCTCCTAAATCAATTAGACCCTCTTTATTTAAATTCTCATCTCTATTTTCGTCATCATCTAAAAACGCAAAAGAGATAACATCTGTGGGGCGATCTATTCCACGATATGTTTTATTGATTTCATGAATCGTATCATTGTCCACAATTGTGACGCTGATGATGGGATCGGCCTTTAAAGATAAATACGAAAAAACATAAGACAACAAATCACTATATGTTTTCTCGAGATAGTCATAATGTTCATCGAATGAAGAAAATGATAATTCCATAAATGGATTTTCATTTTATCACACGAAAAAATAAATATCTATTTCTTTAAAGAAACTCGTCTTCCTTTTTGATGCTGTTGTTGAGTCTTGCCTTCATCTTTTTAACCTCTTCCACTTTCTTTGGGAACTTGGTTATTTCTTCTAAACGATCAACGATAATCAAGGCAAAGCCAAAATAGACAAAAATAAATGGAACACTGGTGATGTTATTGATCACCATCACTAAAATGACCACTCCGATTAAAAGGAAACGAGTGATGAGGAACAAAGCGTTTTTAATCGAAGAAAACTTATAACATTCTTCGTTGATGGTTTTAAGATTATCCTTATAATCCTGGAGGGAATCGCAGTCTTTAAACATCTCAAGTTTAGCAATGTTTCTCTCCTTTTGTTTCAAATATGGGTTGATGAGAATTACATCTAATAGAGCAATGAGCAACGCTGCTAATGTAATAATGTTATTATAAACATTATTTAATCCCATGATTATCATCAAAAAGACCACGACAATGATGTTTAAAAAGAATGTTGATGGAGTTAAGAACAAAAGCTTTTTAAACTCCGTAAGGTTAACAAGAAAAAGTTTCGTGTTGCTTGGCTTTTCTTTTAAATCTTGTTCCACTTTCTCATCTACCTTTTTCATCATAAAGGAAAGATGAGCCCGATTGACAATCTCTAAAATAATATAAAGAGATAAGAGAATAACGCTCACTATCATCGTCGAATTTTTGTCGATGAACATCAGAGCCACAATAATTGAAGCGGCCCCTAAAAAGGTTAACAAAAGATTGATTGCCCTTTGTCCAGAAGAGATATCATAATTGGAAATATTAACCTCTTTTTCCTCATATGAATCAACGATTAAAGCGGTTCGATCCCAAATCGTCATGAATTCTTTTTTAGAGATTTTTCTCATCCCTCTTTCAGGATCAAAAACTTCTACGGAAGTGTTCGTAATCCTTTTTAGATAGACCAAATGGAGACAACTCCCCTCACCTTTGATGGCCACAAGGGAAGGAAGCGAATGAAATGGTTTAAGAACACCACTCTCAATTTTGACTCCTGATAAATTAACTCCATATTTAGAAGCTATTTCGATGATTTGTTCATAAGAATAAGGACCATGATCTTCATCTTGATGAAGATATAAATACTTTTCATCCTTATATAGATTCGCGAGCAGAGTCTTGAGACACGCAAATCCACAATCATCTTGGTTTAGTTGTGAAATATAGTACATTTAAAAACCCCCTTAATAATGAATAGGAGGTTTTTGTCTCATTTTCGTAAAAAATTTTTAAAAATTTGAATTTTTTTATTTGAAGAGGCCTTTTTTCTTACTAGGAGTGCCACGGAATTTTTCTAATAATTCCTTTTGCTCCTTACTAAGATTTGTCGGAGTTTTAATTTGAAGGTGGACATATTCATCACCTGGACGAGAGGTTCTTAAGTCCTTTACACCCTTGCCACTCATTCTTAAGACAGTGTTAGGCTGTGTCCCCTCATTAATTTTAAGCTTTTCAGTGCCGTATACGGTTGGAACATCAATTGTCGTTCCTAAGCAAGCATCGACGAAGGCTAATGGGATATTGATATGAATATCATTTCCTTGTCTTGTGAAGTAATCGTGTGGCTTAACGACAATCTCGACATAGAGATCACCATTTTGACCCCCATTATAGCCGCGATCACCTTTGCCGGAGACAAAGATTTGTTGGCCATTAGAGATGCCCGCAGGAATGTGAACCGCGAGGTCTACTTTTTTGCGAACATATCCTTCTCCACGACATTTCGAACATTTGTTCGAAACAGTCTTTCCACGCCCACCGCATTGGCTACAGACTTCTTGGCTTTCCATCATTCCAAAGATTGAACGTCTTTGAACTTTGACATAGCCAGTGCCACGACATGTTGGACAGGTTTTAACATCACTAGGAGTTTCGGCTCCACTACCTTTACAGTGGTCGCAAACTTCATCATAGGTATAAGGGAAGTTAACATCCTTTCCTGTAATCGTATCCATGAAGTTAACTTTGATACGGGTGATGCGATCATTGCCTTTTTGAGGACCAACATTTGAGCGTTGGCGTCCTCCTCCGAAGATGCCAGAGAAGATATCTCCGAAGTCGAAGCCACCAGCTCCTCCAAATCCTTCAAATGGATTAGCGCCTGGATTTCCTCCTGCTTGTTCAAAAGCACTATGGCCAAATTGATCATATGCAGCACGCTTTTGATCATCATATAAAACATCGTAAGCTTCTTGAACTTCTTTAAACTTTGCTTCATTACCCGTCTCTTTGTTATCAGGGTGATAAGTCTTGGCTAGTTTACGATATGCAGATTTAATCTCGTCTTTTGAAGCGCTTTTACTAACGCCAAGCGCTTCATAATAATCTCTTTTTTCTGCCATATATGCTCCTTTCTATAACATTTAGAGAGGAGTAAAAATACTCCTCTCGCTATAATAATTCTAATTATTAGG
>CAJOQN010000051.1 GCA_905236535.1 uncultured Bacilli bacterium | reverse complement strand
GTGATATGTGTACTAGGTTTGGCGTTACTTTATCTTCTCAGCAAGAAAAAGTAATGAAAAAAGTCCTTAGCCACAACGGCTAGGGACACCAAACAAATTTATTACATTATATTCTAATATGACAGAGTGTCAAGGGTGGCACCCCCTGAATCTTTTATAAAATCTCTTTGAAAGATGAAATATAACCATCCACAAAAGATAAATCGTCGTTATATTTAGTGAGATCTTCCACCATAATAGTGTAACAACCCGCACGAGACGCCGCTAATAGGCCATTTTTTGAATCTTCAAAAACAACGACATTAGAGGGCTCACATCCAATTTGGGCGCAACCTTTTAAATAAACATCAGGAAATGGTTTTCCTCTTTCGACATCTTTCGCGGAAATAATCGCATCGACATAAGGATATAGAAGAGTGTCTTTTAATATCTTAAGGGCCTTCTCATAAGCGTTCGCAGTGACGATATAGATTTTCTTGTTCTTTTCTTTTAAAAGTCTTAAAAAGTCAAAAACACCTTCTTTGACTTCGATAGGATGAATTAAAAGATATTGGTTCATTAATTCAATACGTTTTTCTCTCACGACATCGTAATTTAATAGACCATTAGAATATTCTCTCATCTTTTTACGGCCTTCATTTCTTTCTAAAGATTGAAATGAAAGAGCTTCATAATCATTTAATTCATAACCATAAAATTTAGAGGCTTCTTTCCAAAAACGGAAATAAAGTTTTTCCGTATCGATTAAAGTGCCATCTAAATCAAAGAAATAAATATCAAACTTTTCAATTATTTTGGTCATATAAACATTATATCAAAAGTTAACTTTTGAAGTACTGCCAATCTTAAAAAGCGATATTGCTTATAGTATGAACTCTAAAGTTGATGATTTAGAAGATGCTCTTTTAGATGAAATATGCAAGGTTAACTGTATTGACTATTTAATCACTAATAACATTAAAGATTATATAAAATCTAAATCAATAGTCTTAACTCCCTCACAAATCTTAGAATTTATTAAATTAGGAGAAAGATAAAAACAAAAAGAGGATTAATCCTCTTTTATTTATCGATATTTTTAAGAATCTCCGAGATTCTTTCTTCCTTTTTATATCCATCGTCATAGACGAATTCAATTTCGGGAACGCGTCTGGTGTCCATTCTTTTGGCGAGTTCGCTTCTGATGAATCCTTTGGAGTGATTCAAGGCCTTAAGGCCTTCTTTAATCTCATCTTCATTTAAGAAAGAGACATAAACCTTTGCGTGAGAGAAATCTTTAGACACTCGGACTTCTGGGATTGAAACGAAACCAAGATGGGGGTTTTTGACTTCAAATTGAATAATCTCAGAGATGTTCTTCATGATGATCGATTGAATTCTTTCAATTTTGTTGGCCATAATTATATTTCCTCTTGGACCATTTCGTAGGCTTCAATAATATCGCCTTCTTTTTCATCATTGAAGTTTTCAATGACCATTCCACATTCAAAGCCTTTTTTCACTTCCTTAACTTGGTCTTTTTCTCTTTGCAAGGAAGCAAGTTTGCCTTCATAAACAATTAAGCCATCTCTAAGGACTCTCACTAAGGAATGGTTTTTAATGACCCCATCGATAACCATACATCCCGCGATAGTTCCAAGTTTCGACACTTTGAATAATCTTCTGATGTCGGCTTGACCAGTAATCTTTTCAACAAAGACCGGTTCAAGTAAACCTTTCATCGCCGCTTGAATCTCTTCGATAAGCGCGTAGATGATGCGGTGTAAACGTATTTCAACTTTTTCTTCTTCCGCTTTTGCTCTAATACGCGCATCAGGTCTCACATTGAAACCATAAATGATGGAATTGGAGGCTGCTGCTAAGATGATATCACTTTCAGTGATACCTCCAGCGGCCGCTCTGATGATATTAATTCTCACATCGCTCGAAGATAATTTTTCTAAAGAGGCTTTAACCGCTTCAGCGGAGCCGGTTGAATCTGCTTTAACAATGATATTAATGGTGGTCATATTTCCTTCATTAATACGATTATATAAATCTTCAAGAGTGAGATTGTTAGCTTTGCTTCTAATCTTCGCTTCTTTGATTTGTTTTCTCTTGGTGGCGATCATACGGGCTTCACTTTCATCCTTAAAAGCCATAAAGCGATCACCGGCAAGAGGAACTTCACTAATACCAAGCACCGCCACCGAGGTTGATGGGGTTGCTATGTCTAAAACTTTGTTATGTTCATTGGTCATACGACGGACACGACCAAAGGTCGTTCCAACGACAAGATAGTCTCCAACCTTTAAAGAACCATTTTGGACTAAGAGAGTGGCTTTTGGACCTTCTTGTTTATCCAAGGAAGCCTCTAAGACAGTCCCCATCGCATAACGATCTGGATTGGATTTGAGTTCTTTAAGTTCCGCAACTACCAGAATAGCCTCTAACAAACCATCAATATTTTGCTTTTGTTTAGCTGAAATATTCACGGTGATGACATCTCCACCATAATCTTCGGCGATGACGTCGTGTTGAAGGAGTTCTTGTTTCACTCTTTCTGGATCGGCTCCAGGTTTGTCCATCTTATTGATGGCGACGATAATTGGGACATCAGCAGCTTTCGCGTGGTCAATCGCTTCAATGGTTTGAGGCATAACGCCATCATCGGCAGCGACGACTAAGACGACGATATCAGTAACGCTTGCGCCTCTAGAACGCATCGCGGTAAAAGCTTCGTGCCCTGGAGTGTCAATAAAGGTAATTTTCTTACCGTTAATCTCTTTTTGATAAGCACCAATTTCTTGAGAAATACCACCGAATTCTCCAGCCACTAAGTTGGAATTACGAATAGCATCAATAAGGGTGGTCTTACCATGGTCAACGTGACCCATGATGGTGACAACTGGTGGTCTTTCTTTGAGTTTTGAAGGGTCATCATCAATGACTAATTCTTCAAAATTTTCAGCCTCAACGATAACCTTCTTTTGAAAATCGTATCCAAATTCAAGACACATCTCTCCAATCATCTCATCATCGAGGATAGTGTTGATGGTAATCATCTTTCCTTGGAGGAAAAATTTCTTAATGATATCGGAGACTTGAACATTGAGAGCGCTTGCGAGTTCTCTGACGGAAATAGCCCCGGTATAAACAAAGACACCATTGTTAACTTTAGAGGTCGCTTTATCTTGTTTAACTTTCGTGGAGACGTTTACTTCACGAGCGTTTTCTTTCTCTTTAAACTTTGCCATATCAACACCTTCTTTCTTTAAAAATTTATTATTTAATGAGGAATTGCACGAAAATTTAACAAATATTAACGTTCATCATCGTAATATTCATCATATTCATCATAATCGATATCTTCTTCTTCGTATTCTTCCTCTTCGTTTTCTTCTTCTTCCATTTCACGAAGTTCTTCTTCGGTATAAATGGACATACGTTGAGTAGGATCGACAACGGAGATAAGTGCATCTTCTTCCTTTTCTTCCTCTTTCTTCTTCTTGGAGGATTTCTTAGAAGAGCTAGCTTTCTTCTTTTCATCTTCGAGAGATTTTTCTAAATCTTCGAGGGTTGTGGTTGTCTTAACTTGAGTGGTTGGCTTAACCTCCACTTTTTCTTCGACAGGTTTAGCCTCTTCGACTTTTTCTTCTTTCTTCTCTTCGAAGGTTTCTTCGCTTTCAGCTTGTTCGCTTAAAGCTTCGTCGATATCAGAAACGCTTTCTTCTTCATAGGTTCTTTGATCAGGAGCCACATAGCCCTCTGGAATACCTGGAAGCACGCTTTCTTCTTCATATTTCTTGAGTTGTTCTTGACGGACTTGTTCCGCTTTTTCTTTGATGGCGTTATATTGAACTTCATCAATAGAAAGATATTCAACGCCTTTTTCTAAGGCTTCACTTTCAGTCATAATGCTGATGGCATAACCAGTTAAACGTCCCGCTAAAGAAACGTTGACACCTTTTCTGCCAATAGCGATGCTGAAGGAATCATCTGCGACGATAACGGTCGCTTCTTTTTCTTCGCCTTGTCCCATCACGATGCCGAGAACATGAGCAGGTTTCATCGATTCTAAAATATATAAAGGAGCGTAGTCAGAATAAGAAATAATATCAATCTTCTCTTTTAATGAGCCGTTTCCAAGTTGATTGACAATCTTTTGAATTCTGCTACCGTTTTGTCCGATACAAGCCCCAGTTGGTTCGACGTTAGGATCGTTAGAGATAACAGCGACCTTACTTCTTTCACCAGCGCGTCTAGCGATGGCTTTGATTTCAATAACTCCATTATAAATATCAGGAATCTCTTCAAAGAAGAGACATTTTAAGAATCCATCATTAGCACGCGTGACATTGATTCGAGCACCGGTCTTTGTGGTGCTGGTGACATCCTTAACGAATAATTTAATCTTGTCATCTTTGATGAATCTTTCATCCCCAATCATTTGGTTGCGTGGAAGATAGACAGAAGTTTTGACAACATTGACAGAAACCCCGCGGTCTTCAGCTTTTTCAACAATACCAGTGATGATGGTCCCAATCTTATCTTTAAATTCGTTAAAGAGGGATTCTTTTTCAATCTCCGCTAATTTTTGGCGAAGAACGCTCTTCACGGTTAAAGCTGTTTGTGTTTTGAGGGCGTCGATAGAAGCATCGATTCTAAAAGAATCGCCTTCGTGATATTTTTTCGATTTGTCCAAAGCATTGGCTTCTTTAACTGTAATTTCTAAGAATGGGTCGATATCATCTTCATTCTTGTTGCTGACAACTTGTTTGAGTTGATATAACTCGATTTTTCCACTTTCGGGGTCGATTTCGGCGTGGACATCCGCATCATCACCACCAAGTTCTTTGCGATAGCTTTTCTCCATCGCTTCTTTTAAAGCATTTAAAATAATTTCTTTAGAAATATTCTTCTCGGCTTCTAAAGCTTCTAATGCTTCTAAAAATTGGCTCGCATCGTAAGACATAAAATTGCTCCTTAAAATTTAATTGCTAAACGAACTTTTTTAATGTTGGAAAATAAAACAGTGATTTTCTTTTCTCTTGTTTTGATTCTATAAGAAAGAATTAAAGAATCATCTAAACATTCACTCAAAGTGCCTTCATAGATGTTTTCTCCATCGATAGGATTAATAAGATGAAGATGAATATATTTTCCGACATAGGAAGATAATTCATTGACCTTAAGTGGTTTTTCAGCGCCTAAAGATGAGAGATCTAACATATAGGATTCTTCAATTGGATCGTTCTCATCAAGAACAGCGTTTAACTTGTCAGTTAAAGCGACGATATCATTCATGCTGATTGATTCAACACGGTCAACGACCACGCTTAAAACCAAGTCTTTTCCTTGTTTTTTAGCATCGAAAGAATATAAGGAATATCCTTCTTCGTTGACACACTTTTCGATGATGTTTTGAACCTTTGATAAATCCATAAATTCTCCTTATAAACACAAAGAGTGGCATCTCGCCACTCTTATGTAAGAGTTAACTGTTGGTTTCCCAACGTCCTTAATATTATATTAATGATTTAATTATGTCAACTATTTTAATGGATCGACGATAATTGAACCATTGACACAGACGACAACACTGGTGCCAGCTTTGGTTAGCCAGTTCGTTCCTCTATTAATTCTTGACCAATCTTCTTTGGTTCCCTCGTAGCTGATTCTTTCTAAGCGAGGAGTGTTAAAGAAGGCATTAGCTTTAATCTTTTTGACACTTTTAGGGATAGAAACGACTTTAAGATTTAAACAATTAGCGAAGGCTCCAATTCCAATAGATGGCACGCCACTTGGAATATTAGCGATAACTAAATATTGATTATTGGAATATTCATGGCCACCGATATGTCGAACATTTTGGGGCATCGTATCTTGATGCTTGGTGATAATAATCTTTTGGCTAGGTTGATTATTCGCGTTGACATTTGGCATGGAAGAATTAGAATTTCCATCACCTTGAGATTGGCCTTCAACATCGACATTTGCACTTTTGGTCATTTCAATTTGTTTGGAAAGGACTTTGGCCTCATCGCTATAGATAGCGTTTTTAAAAGAAACAGCATGAATAATGATTATAATAATCATTAAGAGGAAGGAAACACCCACTGGAATAAGGTTCCAATATGGGAATTCGAATTGGACAGCGGGAGTGTAATTATTGAGTTGGAACATCCATTTGAGATAATAAAGGAATCCAAATGAACCACCATAGGTAAGGAGATAGAAGATAAAAAGGCTAACTGAAATATTCTTTGCTCCTTTAGTTTGATGGGATTTGCCTCCTAGAATGAGGACTAACGCTTTGATAACTAAGATAACTGAGAAAAGAGCGATTAAAGAAATAAAAATTGCAAGAGCGAACAATAACCACTGGGAGACTAAAGCAACATTATATTTGAAATCATTCTCGGTGGCGATAGTTTGAGTCCATTCGAAAACCGGATTCATTTTCAAAAGATTTTGATCGAAGAATAACAAGGTGTAAAAGAAATTATAGGCGTTAAAAAGATAGGGTCCACTTCCATCATTAATACTGAAGAAAGGAAAGAAAAAAGCAAAGGTCACATTCGCTGCTAAAAGTAAAATGAAGAATGCTAAAGCAAAAACAGGGAAACCCCAGCGACGTACAACCTTAATCCCATCCATATGTTTCATTTTTTCGGCCATAAAACACCTATATAGTATATTCTATATTATAGAAAACTATTTTTACACATTTTTTATTTGAATATTAAAAATGGGCATAGCCCATTATTAACGAGAAATCGTGATTGTCACTCCACTTTTACTCATTGAATCGAAATGAATCGTGTATGGGAAAGTCTCCCCATTATCCATCGTTGTAATCGTGTTTTTATATTTTGATAACATTGGAGCGTACTTTGTAAAAGTAAAGGTATCGCCTTCTTTAAACAAATCAGATTCTGACAAATAGTGAGATTTAGAGCCAGAATTTCCCGTCTTTGAGAAAGTATCTTTTCCACTAGCTTGGATAAGTCTAAGCATTGGGAAATCATCCCAGGCATCTCTTTGAGAATTGCTTCTAGTATTAGAGCAACCAATTGAACCCAAAGAAGGATCATCGGTCTCTTCGGTGGAATGATATCTTCTCAAACGAGAATCGACATGATAAAGTCTAACTCCAAATTTTCCTAAATCATTATATTGATCACTCCAAGTTGACCAATCAACGTAGTTGTTTTGACAAGGAGCGAATAATTCTAAGAGGAAGTATTCATCAAAGGCAGAACCGTTCCAGGTGCTATAATCCGCGGGGATTAATAAGCAATCGCCGTTTAAAGAGGCTGGAAGCATCGAAACAGTGACGGAATCACTACTTCCATCGATAACATATGGAGAAACCCAACCAACACTAAGTTTGGAGAAGGAATTCCAGTCAAACATGTTCATGGATTGCATATCTGCATAGCCGATATAATCGGCGCCTGAATATTGATAATCATAATAATCGCTTAAGCCAAAGATATGGCCTTGTTCATGAATCGCGGTAATCGCATCATGGAAGTGATCGATGGCATCGATGGAATAAGCATCGACCTTTGGAGCTTCATGAGTTCCACTTCCACCGATTTCCCATTGATGGGGCCATAATGGAGTGTTCCACACATTTGTGCCATCGCTTCCCGCTTTCGCGCTATTCCAGTTCGTGCAGAGATGAATATTGTCAAAGGTTCCGTTGTTATCAGCGTCATATTCGCCCCAATCGATATCAGGATTATGTTCAATCGTATAACTAACCGCGTTATTAATAACGGTGAAGAGTTTTTGATAACTATTATCTTCTTGAATGTTGTTAGTAGTTAATTCTTCATCGGTTTCAACATATGGGTCAGCGACCATTCCAGAAACATGAAGTTTATTAAAGGAAGCGGTCTCAAAATAGTTTTTAAAAGACATGCGAGAGGAAGATTCAAAGAAGAAATCATTAACTTCTGTTAAATGAGTGTCGGTCCACTCCTCACAGTTATCACCGCTAAGGGTGATAGGAATGATTAAAGTTTTCATTTCGCCCTGACTTGGAGAAGAGCTTGAACGATAAGTCTTATGAGTCAAAGTTAAATCTTCACTACGATAACGAATAACTCCTTTATTAACAGGGATTGTTATCGAGCTTTCATATTCACCAATCTGGGCTTTTAAAGTATAGTTTTTGGGAGCGGTTAACACTTCGTTGATAACATCAACGTTTCCGTTCTCTTCAAAGAGCGAGAAAATGACATCATCTTCACCGCGATAAGTCATTATCTCATCACCGTGACCTTTCCATTTAAAAAGGAGGTCGAGGGCTAAAGAATCCAAGATCTTTTCACCTGAGGTATAGGTGTGTTTATTGATGAGTTCAAATGATTCAAGAGTGAATTTATCCTCAAAACCACTATTGACATGGAAGGGGATATCGTTCTCCATATACAATTTACCTGCGACATTAAAGTTGGCTCTGCAAGTGTAATTTCCCGAGGTTCCCAAAGCCTCTTTTTTATTAATAGATTCATCATCTTCGGTGATGATTGAAGTTAAATATGAAGGTTTGATACCTTTAATCTTTTTGACATATCCATCCTCAAAGATTTTATGAAGTTCGAGGGTTAATTTGTCATTAGGGATATCACCGATGTGGAGATTGCTTCCAACCACACGATATGAAATTTCCTCTCCGTGATTTGTGTTAATACAAGCGGTGAGAGGAAATAAAGATATAAAGGAAAGAATAATTAATAATTTAGGCTTATTCATCAATTTGTCTCCTCGAATTCTTGATGTCGACTTTCATATATAAAGGCATCTTGGTTTTCAATAACCACTGGTTTTCCTAGTGAAAGATTGATATTCATCGTTCCATCAGTGTTACCAAAAGTCGCTTCTATCTTGCTGACATAACGGTCAAGCAACACTCTTTTAATCGTTAAGGAAACGCTTAATTGGGTTAAATCTTTGAGGTCGCTTTCAGAGATTTCACTAGTCTCATCAGCTTTATCTTTTAAATAATCATTAAGCATCTCAATACCAGTTTCATTTAATGAAATGGTATATGTAGTTTCTCCGCTTAAAAGAGAAATATGAGTGTCAAAATCCACTCCATTTTTGATGAGATCATTAAAGAAGTCGCGATCAGGATTAGTTTCACTATCCGTATCGGTATCAAAATCATCTAAATCTAAATTATCTAAGTCCAAATCAAAATTGATAATGGTTTTAAGGGAGCCGATTAAAGCGATTAAAGCGTTCATGATTTCACTCTCACCAGTGTGATAACGGTAATATTTCAAATTATCATTATTGAGCAAGGCCCCGGCTTGATATTCTTTGCTTAGATAAGAATAGAAGATTTCATCTCCTAAAGTTACGAGTTCTTGATGTAAATCATCGCCACTTAAATCTTCAATATCTTTATAGGTTTGTAATAATTCATTTCCATAAGCGAGAAGTTTTTCATCTTCTTCCAAACCAAAGACTGATAAATCAACTTCTTCATCAAAGAAATATTTCACACTTTCTTGCGGAGAGGTGATTAAAGCAAGGGTTTTAATATTTTCTTTAACATCTAAATCCTCACCATCAAATAAATGTGAAACCATATCCACTTTAAAATTATTAGTGGTGTCGATGGAATTATTTTTGGTGTTGTAATTCAAAGTTAAAGGGGTTTTTAATGAATATATACCATATTCACTAGTTTGATATGAAAGGTTAAAATTAGAATCGACTTTATAGACTTCGAGATTTAAATCCTCAGCGTTAACCTTAATCTCACAAGAATCCACTAAATTCTTATATGTCGCCTTGATAGAAGCATCTCCTCCACTAATGGCGCGGACTAAACCTTGGCTTGAGACCATCGCGACATTATCATTTGAAGATGAAAAAGAGACAGAATTTAAATTGATGTTTTCATTAATAGAAAGTTGATAAGTCTCACCAATATCCATTAACAAATAATGCTTGTTTAAAGTAAAACTCTTTGGAGCGCTTTCACAAGCGGAGACAAGCATTAATGGAATAACACAAATTAAAGAGAGACGTTTATTCATAGGATGTTAGTAATATACAACTTTTCTTTTAAAAATAATAGGAAAATGCAATATCGCCATATCATAAATATATGATAACGAGTGAATTCTATTCTCGTTTTTATGACCAAAATATAAAATATTAAAATTTTTAATAATCAAAGATTATTATATATAGATTTTTAGCACTCTCACTTCACGAGTGCTAATTTTGTGATACAATGATAATGCCACAAGGGCAAAAGGAGGAACAAACGATGCAAATGAATCAAGTACCAGATTATGAAAATGATAAAGATGTTCTTCAAAAATTTGGCCGTAACATCAATGAAGAGGTCAAAAAAGGAAAGATTGATCCGGTCATCGGCCGTGATGAAGAAATAAGAAAAATCATTGAAATCTTAGCGAGAAAAACTAAGAACAATGTCATTCTTTTAGGTGAACCTGGGGTTGGTAAAACCGCGATTTTAGAAGGTTTAGCCGAAAGAATTGTCAAAGATGATGTTCCTTCAATTTTGAAGGAAAAAACGATTTATGAACTCGATATGGGGGCTTTGGTTGCCGGAGCTAAATATCGTGGTGAATTTGAGGAGCGTTTAAAAGCAGTCCTCAATAAGATTAAAGAATCAGAAGGAAAGATTATTCTCTTCATCGATGAAATTCATCTGATTGTGGGGGCTGGGCGTAGTGATGGGGCGCTTGATGCTTCTAATATGCTTAAACCAATGCTCGCAAGAGGAGAAATCGACTGTATCGGTGCCACTACTTTAAAGGAATATCGAGAATATATTGAAAAAGATAGAGCCCTTGAAAGAAGATTCCAACCAGTCCTTATCAATGAACCAACCGTTGAGGATACAGTGACAATTTTAAGAGGTTTAAAGAATCGCTTTGAATCTTTCCATGGAGTAAAAATCACCGACGATGCTTTAATCGCTGCGGCGACCTTATCTAATCGATATCTCACTTCTCGATTCCTTCCAGATAAGGCGATCGATTTAGTGGATGAAGCTTGCGCGATGATAAGAGTAGAAATTGAATCCACCCCTACCGAACTTG
>CAJOQN010000050.1 GCA_905236535.1 uncultured Bacilli bacterium | reverse complement strand
TTGTAGCGGTAACGCTGAGCGTATTGGCCTCGAAAGCGGCATTTTCACCATCAAATACGGTGATAAGAAAGATGTTTTAGATCTTCCAATCCCAAATCACGCCTTTGCGGCCGAACTCGTCTTAAAAGCTTTAAAAGAAAAAGGATTAATCAAATCCTATGATGAAATCAAGGCCACTGGACATCGAATTGTTCAAGGCGGTAAATATTTCTCACATAGTGAGTTCTTTAATGAAGATACTGAAAAGAAGATTGAATCCCTCATTCCTCTCGCCCCACTTCATAACGCTGCTCATTTGACTTGCTTTCGAGCTTTTAAAGAAGTTATTCCTGATGTTCCAGCGGTTGCCGTTTTTGATACCGCTTTCCATCAAAGTATGGCTCCAGCGGATTACACCTTCCCAATTCCTATCGAATTAAGTGAAAAATATGATATCAGAAGATACGGGGCTCACGGGACCTCTCATAAATACCTTTCTCAAGAAGGATTAAGATTTGTTAATGGTAATAAAGAAGCCAAAATTATCTCTTGTCACATCGGAAGCGGAGCCTCCATCACCGCGATTAAAGATGGGAAATGTGTCGCGACCTCAATGGGCCTCACACCTTTAGGTGGAATTATGATGGGAACGAGAACTGGGGATATGGATCCTTCTGTTTTCTATTATGTTTGTAAAGTCACGGGCAAATCTCCAGAAGAAGTCTTCCAAATGTTTAATAAAAAATCTGGTTTTGCGGGGGTTGGGGGATATTCCGATAGCCGTGATATCCTCGCTTTAGTGGAAAAAGGTGATCCACATGCGACCTTATCTAATGATATTTTCAATCGCAGAATCGCGGATTTTATCGGTCAATATTTTGTCCGTTTAGGGGGATGTGATTTGATCATCTTCTCCGCGGGTATCGGGGAGAATGAACCAAGGATGAGAAGTGCGGTTTGCAATTTGCTTAAACCAGCGTTAGGAGTCGAGATTGATGAAGAGGCTAACCACCATATTGATAGAAAGAATGGCTCCCTTATCTCCTTACCATCAAGTAGGATAAAAGTCTGCGTTATTCCAACCGACGAAGAAGTGATGATTGCCCGCGATGCTTATAACATGTGCATCAAAGGAGTTAGAGATGAATAAAATCAACCCTATCATCAAACAAAGATATAAAGAGAAATACGAGAAAAGTGCGAAGCGAATCCTTCAAGCTATCAAACGTTATGACCGCATCGCCATTTCTCGTCATATCATGCCTGATTATGATGCTTTAGGCACACAGATGGGTCTTTATACATGGATCAAAGATAATTTTCCCAATAAAGAAGTTATCATCTTAGGCGATAACCATGTGACTTTCACTCCTCGATTATATCCAGTGATGGATTCAGTGAATAATGAATGGTTTAAAAAACCATTTCTCTCCATCGTTTTAGATGTCGGCAATCATAATCGCATCGCTGATCCACGTTATAAAAAAGCCAAATATAAAGTGAAGATTGATCATCACCCGGAAACCGAAGTCTTCGCCAAAACCTCAATTGTCGATACCAGCGCAGCCGCAGCGGCCGAAATCGTCATCAATATCCTTCTTAATTTTAAAGGATACACCTTATCTAAGGAGGCCGCCTCTTATTTTTATACCGCGTTAGTTGGGGACTCTGGTCGCTTCCAATATTCAAGCACTTCTACCCACACCTTCGCCGTGGCGGAAGAACTCCTTAAAACCGGGATTGATATCAGTGAAATATATCAAAGAATGTATGTTAAACAAATCGATGATTTACAAGTGACCGCTTACATCTTAAATAACTTCCATATTTCTCCAAAAGGTGTCGCTTATTACATCCTTGATTGGGAAACCTGTCAAAGACTTAAAATCACCACGGAAAGAGGAAAAGAAAACGTCAATCTCTTCTCCAATATTGAGGGTATTAACGCTTGGTGCTCGATTACCGAGGATCCAAAAGACAATTGTTGGAGAGTCTCTCTTAGAAGTAAGAAACTTCCGATTAATGGAGTGGCCGCGATGTTTGAAGGCGGAGGACACGCGCAAGCATCAGGTTGTAAGCTTCACAAGATTGAAGAACTTCCGAACTTGATTGGAGAACTTGATAAATTGTTCGAATAGAAAGGTAGCCATTTGGTTACCTTTCTTTTTGTAATATTGACATTAATTCTATATAATAGAGGGTGATGAAATTTGCCCCGTTACATATCTATTCAGGTTATACCTTTCTTCAAAGCGGTTTAACGCTTGAAAGAATTGTTTCAAATGTCAAAAAATATGATTATTTTGGCGCGGGCTTAACCGACCATCATGTTTTATATTCCCTTCCACGATTCATCTCTTTGATGGAAAGTATCAATAAACCTTTCATTCCTGGGATGGAAATCGAATTCGAAGGGAATATCATTTGTGTCTACGCTCTTACGGAAGAGGGCTATCTGTCTTTAGCCTCTTTGTCGAGCGAAATCTTAAAACTCGAGAGCAATAAAGAAAAAAATATTTCTCTTGATTTCCTTAAGGAAAAAGGAAAAAACTTATTAGCCATTTTAGACACTAATAAAGGACAGATTAAAGAAGATTTCTTAGATGTTTCCGTCGATGAATTAAGTATTGCCAAGAAGATTAACGAGCTCTCTAAAATCTTTAAACATTTCTATCTTGGAATTGAAATTAAAGAAAGAAGTGAGATTAATCACGCGAATCGCGTTAGAAAATTCGCGATTGAACATCTTTATGAAACCGTGGCTTTTCCCCATATCAAATATGAAAAAGAAAGCGATGCGATTGCCTTAAAGATTGTCGAGGCCATCGACCACGATGAAAAACTCGAAGAAAAAGAAGCCAAAGGCAACGAGCATTTCTTCGATGAAAAAGCTTATGAAAAGATTTATCTTCCAAAAGAATTATTAAATTCCGTTAATATCGTTCAGATGTCGAAATTTGATTATCATCAAAAACGGGGTGAGATGCTCCACTTCCCAGTGGAGAATTCTAAAGAATTCTTAAGAAAATCTTGTTACCAACGATTAAAAGATTTAAAACTCGATAACGAATTATATATTCAAAGACTCGAAAAAGAATTAAATGTTATCTCAAACATGGGATATGATGATTATTTCCTTTTAGTGCAAGATTATGTCTTATGGGCGAGAAAGAATGATATCCTCGTCTCCTTAAGAGGTTCTGCCGCGGGTTCTTTGGTCGCCTATCTTTTAAGCATATCGATGCTTGATCCTTTAAAATATGATTTGCTCTTTGAAAGATTTTTAAACGAATCAAGAAAGACCATGCCAGATATCGATATGGACTTCATGGATAATCGAAGGAATGAAGTTATCGAATATTGTCGAGAAAAATATGGGAAGGAAAGAGTTGCGAATATCATCACTTTCCAAACCATTGGGGCTAAACAATCACTACGTGATATCGGAAGAATTTATAATTATCCAACCTCCCACATCGACCGTTTGTCCAAAGCTTTGACCAATTATAAATATGACCTTCGTCAATCATATAAAAATCTTGAAGCCTTCCGTTCTTTGGTGGACTCCGATCCTTATTTCTTAGAAATTGTTTCATTGGCCTCTAAAATTGAAGGACTTCCCCGTCAATCTTCAATTCACGCGGCTGGGGTTATTTTAAACGATAATCCCATAGAGGATAACATGCCGGTGACCTTGGATTTAAGCGATAATCTTTTAACACAATATGAGATGAATTATTTAGAAGAGCAAGGATTCCTCAAGATGGACTTCTTAGGGCTCAACCATTTAAGCGTCATCTCTTCATGCGTCGATTTGATCAATAAAAATCATCCAAATGCCAAATTAGATAAATTTAATCTTCCCTATGATGATCCTAAGACTTATGAAACGATTTGTTCTTTATATACAATGGGAATCTTCCAGCTTGAATCATCCGGAATGAAAAACGCGATTAAAACGCTTAAACCATCATCTTTTGATGATGTCGCGGCGTTATTAGCCTTATTTAGACCTGGACCAATGGATTTTATTCCCACTTACGCAAAAAGAAAAATGGGAAAAGAAAAGATTCCTTATATGGATGAAAAAATCAAACCAATCTTAGGGCCAACCTATGGAATTATCACCTATCAAGAACAGATTTCTCAACTCGCGGTGGCGATGGCCAACATGTCCCTCGTCGAAGCGGATAATTTTAGACGAGCGGTCTCTAAAAAGAAGAGTGAAATTCTCTCATCGATGAAAGACTCCTTTATTAAAGGAGCAATGAATAACGGCTATTCTTTAAAAGAGGCCAACAATTATTACAATCGTATCGAGAAATTCGCGAATTATGGCTTTAATAAATCTCACTCCTATGGCTACGCTTTATTATCGTGTCAGATGTCTTATTTAAAGGCTTATTATCCCTTAGAATTTTATTCGACAATTTTAAGAAATAGCTCGACGACGAGCGACACCAAATTTAATGAATATGTCGCGGAGATGAGAAAGATTGGGATTACGATGTTACCGCCTGATCTCAACCATTCGAGTGTTGTCTTTGAGATTAAGGATGGCTCTATTTTGTTCCCGTTGACGGGAATTAAAGGGGTCAATCGAATGGTCGGTGAGGCCATTATCAAAGAGCGGGAAAATAATGGTGAATTTAAAGATTTCTTTGATTTCATCTTAAGAATCTATCCTTTAAAAATTGAGGATTCAATCATTAAAAACCTTATTGATTCTGGGGCCTTAGATTCTTTCTCTCATTCAAGGAATTCGTTAAAGGCATCTCTATTAAGCGCGAAGCAATTCGCGGAAGTCAACCTTCCAAGAGATGGTCAAATCACTCTCTCCATAAGTTTAGAAAAACCATTACTCATCGAGATGAACGACGAGATGATGGAAAGACTTGAAAACGAATATCAATCAATCGGAATTATGCTTTCTAATAATCCTCTTTCTTTAAAAAGAAAAATCTTAGATAAGCAAGGAGTTCTCCCCATTAGTGAGGCCCTTATAAAAGATATTGGGGAAGAAGTTAAAATCGCCGGAATTATCCGTTTAAAGAAAGTCATTCACACCAAAAAAGGCGAGGCTATGGCCTTTGTCAAAATCTTTGATGAAAACGAAGAGATGGAAATGACAATCTTCCCAACTTTATATAAAGATGTTTTGTATATCACCGAAAAGAACAAGATGATCATCGCGGACGGACATTTTGAAAAAGATAAAGAAAATGTCACTTTCATCGCCAAAGAAATCACCCTTTTGGAGGAATAATATGTCAAAATTAATTGTTATTGATGGTAATTCACTCCTCTTTAGAGCCTATTATGCCACCGCTTATCCAGGTGTTGAGATTATGAGGAGCAAAGATGGGACTCCCACCAACGCTATCTTTGCCTTTAGCAATATGATAAATAAGATTATTTCTTCTTTAAAAGAAGGGGAATCTATCATCGTCGCGTTTGATACGGGAAAGAAAACCTTTAGGCATCAAGCTTTAGACATTTATAAAGCCAATAGAAAACCGGCACCTGAGGATTTGGTTAAACAATTCCCCATCGCTAGAGATTTTTTGAAAGCGATGAACATCTTCCAATTCGAAGAAGAAGGTTTTGAAGGCGATGATATCGCCGGAACCATCTCCCGCATCGCCGAAAAAGAAGGATATGAGGTCACCATCTATACTTCTGATCGCGACTTCATTCAATTAGTCTCTAAAAAGATTACCGTTAACATCCTTAAAAAAGGATTATCTGATATTCTGGTGATGACTCCTGAAAGTGTCGTTGAAACCTTTGGTTTCACCCCACTTCAAATCATTGATTATAAAGGTTTAAGAGGAGACTCTTCTGATAATCTTCCTGGAATTCCGGGAGTTGGTGAAAAAACCGCGGTTAAACTCATCAATGAATATGGAAGCTTTGATAATATTGTCGCGCATGCGGATGATATCGGGGGAAAAGTCGGCTCCAATATTAAAGAAAATGTTGAACTAGGAACCTTATGTCGTGATTTAGCGATGATTAAAGATGATATCGATCTCCCATTTGGGGTCGAAGACACGAAATATAATGGCTATAATTTTGAAAAGATTAACGAATTCTGTCAAAGATATGAACTTAAACAATTCATGTCTAAAATCTCTCCAAAATGGAAGAGAAATGATGAATCATCAATCGAAATAAATGTTGAAACTTTAACCTCTTTTAAAGACATCGATTTTCAAAATAAAATAGGCCTTGCCTTAGATTTTGATGAAGCTGATTATTCAAGAGATGAAGTCTATGGACTGGCTATTAATATGAATGGTCACCACTATTACATTTCTTTAGATGACGCGAAAAATGATGAGCGATTATTAAAGGCTTTAAAAGATAAAAAGATTGAGAAATATTGTTTAGATTATAAAGCGATTAAAGTAGCTTTAAAGCGTTATGATATTGACATTGATGGATGTGTCTTTGATCTTTTAATCGCCGGTTATCTGTTAGATAGTAATGCGAAGACTGATTATGACTCGGTCATGCATTTCTTTGGGATGGATTTACCAAAGATTGAAAAGGTTTCTTTATTTGAGTCAAAGAATCCAGAACGCTCCTCTAAGATTGCTTTTTATTCTTCTCTTCTCTATGAGAAGGCAAAAAGTGAACTCCTTCATTTAAGAGCCTGGGATTTATTTAATAATCTCGAATTACCATTAGTCAGCACTCTCGCGGATATGGAAATTGAAGGATTCCCTTTAGATAAGAATAAACTCGAAGAGATTGGGAAAGCTTATAAAGATAAAATCCAGACTTTAGAAGAAGAAATATATCAATTCGCCGGAGAAAGATTTAATATCGCCTCTCCTCGTCAAGTGGCCGATATCCTCTTTAACAAATTAGGCCTTCCTGATTATAAAAAAGGTTCCACTTCCATCGAAGTATTAAAGGATTTGGTTCCATATCATCCAATCATCATCAAACTCATTGAATATCGTAAATATTTTAAGCTTCAAACCACTTATGTTGATGGACTTAAACCACATATCTTTAAAGATGGTAAAATCCATGCAAAATTCAACCAAGCTTTAACCTCTACTGGCCGCTTATCATCAAGCGAACCAAACCTTCAAAATATCTCTATTAGAGATGAGGACGGAAAGAACATTCGTAAAGCTTTTTATTATCCTGATGGGGAATATGAAATCCTATCTTTAGATTATTCACAGATTGAACTACGCGTTTTAGCGGGTCTATCAAATTGTAAGCTCTTACAAGAAGTCTTTGAAAGCGGAGAAGATATTCACTCCGCGACGGCGAAAAAAATCTTTCATCTTGAAGGCAAACCCACCGATCAACAAAGACGTCGAGCGAAAACGGTGAATTTTGGGGTTATCTATGGAATCTCTGATTGGGGTCTTTCTGAGCAACTTGGAATCTCTCCAAAGGAGGCAAAAGCTTTTATCAATTCATTTTATGAAACCTTCCCTGAAGTCGCGACCTTCTTCCAAAATGTGGTCAAAGAGGCGAATGAAAATGGCTATGTCTCGACGATTATGGGAAGAAGGAGATATCTAAGAGAACTACATGACTCGAACTACCAAGTCCGAGAATTTGCCAAACGGGCTGCGATGAACGCTCCGATTCAAGGAAGCGCTGCTGATTTAATTAAAATAGCGATGATTAAAGTCAATCATCTTTTAAAAGAAGAAAAACTAAAGAGCAAGATGGTCCTTCAAATCCACGACGAATTAATCTTAAAAGTCCATAAAGATGAAAAGGATATTGTTTATAAATTAGTGAAAGAAACCATGGAGCATGCGATGGATTTCCCAGTCAAATTCGAAGTTGAAGGTGGCTTTGGAAAGACATGGTATGATGCAAAATAATTATGCCCGAATTACCAGAAGTTGAAACAATTAAAAATGTCTTAATTCCCATTGTTAAAAATCATAAGATTTTAGCAATTGAGGTTTTACGTCCTCAAACCATCATTTCTGGGAGTGAACAATTTGTAAAAACGGTGACCAATAAAACTTTTTTAGATGTCACGAGAATCGGTAAATTCCTCATTTTCCATTTGAGCGATGATGTCGTCTTTTTATCCCACCTTCGCATGGAGGGAAAATATTTTGAATTTGAAGAAAAGGACGATAACGGAAAACACGCGCGAGTGGTCTTTCATCTCGATAATGGGCATAAATTGGTCTACGACGACTCTCGTTGTTTTGGAATTATTAAGCTTTCTAATGAATCTATTTATCGTCAAGAAAAAGAAATCGCTCAATTAGGAAAAGAACCTTTTGATATCGATGATGAATATCTCAAATATTTATTAAAGAAATGTCAAAAGTCCACTCATCCAATTAAAGCGACATTACTAGATCAAACCCTTATTAGTGGATTAGGAAATATCTATGCAGATGAAACATTATACGCTTCTAAAATGTATCCTTTAAAACCGACGAATGAGGTTAGTTTAAGCGAATGGAAAAATCTCATTAAAAACGCGGTTATTATTTTAAATAAAGCTATTGTTGCAGGCGGGAGCACAATCCGTTCTTATCACCCTGGGAAAGATATTTCTGGTGAATTTCAAAACGAATTAAATGCCTATGGTCATAAAGATGAGAGATGCCCCATTTGTCATAGTCATTATCACTTCACCTTCGTGGGAGGAAGAGGAACGACATATTGTCCAGAATGTCAATTCCTTAAAAAAGATGCGTTAGTCATTGGCGTTACCGGCAAAGTAGCCGCGGGTAAATCAACGGTCTTAAATGTTTTTAAAAAGAGAAATATTATAACCATTTCGAGTGATGAAATCGTCCATGAATTATATAAAAATAATAAAGATTTAAAGGAAAATATTGAAAAATCCTTCAATTTAAAATTTGAAATTGATGAGGTTGATGTCACTCTTTTAAGAGAGCATTTAAAACGACATCCAAAGGATCAAAAGAGGCTTGAAAGATTAGTTCACCCGCTTGTCATAAAAGTGGCTAAAGAGAAGCTTAATAACATCAAAAAAGGCCTTGTCACCTTAGAAGTTCCTTTATTATATGAATCAAAGATGGATAAGATGTGTGACTTTGTGATCGGAGTGGATATCGATCCTAAGAATCAGCTTGAAAGATTAAAAAAGCGGAATCCAAATTCCGCCTTAGATTTAATGAAGATAAATGCTTCTTCTAAATTCGAATTCAATAAAGATAAAGTCGATTATTTATTATTGAATAATTCTTTAAAGAAGAATCTAGAATCAGAGGTTAACGAGATTATTAATAAACTTCTAAACCACCTAAATTGATTTCTTTTTGACATTCTTGTTTTAAGATATCTCCAATGCGCTTAGCTTCAATGCTTGCGCTTTTTGTTTGTGAATATAATTCAACAATGTCATTGATGGAATAATCACTATTGATAATGGTGAAAAGATGTTTTCCACTTCTCTTAGTGAAAATTTGAAGAATGATGTTACGGACTAAATCATTTTTAAGTTCGGTTCCAAAGTCATCTAAAACTAAAACAGGAACGTTAACATAAATATCAAGAGTCTTTTCAAATTTATCTTTGTCTTTAAATGATAAAGACGACAAATTGCTTAACCTATTAGGAGTGTTAAGGAAACACACTGGTCCACGATTAATTTTGGCTAGTTCAATACACATTATCGCCGAGATATAGGTCCGTCCTGAATTCATCTTTCCAGTGAGATAAATCCATTTGTCACTCGTATCATTTTTATAATTTTCAAATTTCTTTAAAGCTTCGATTCGGCCTTTAGAACTATCAAGAGATTTAATGGTTTTGGTCATCCATGCGTGATTGAAATCGCTGACCACAAATTGGTTCTCAAGTTGAGCTTTTTCTAAGATTTTACGGCAAGGTCTTAATTCTTGAGAGACGATCCCATATTCAAGCTTTATTTCATGAATTAAAAGAGCGTTTTCTTTCTGACAGTTTTCCACTCCTGGGCAATTTAGACAGTATTCATAATCTTTAACAAAATCATAAACTTTGAGAATATTATTCTCAATCATCTCATCAGTGAATCCGCGTTTACGAAGATGAGCAATCGCTTGTTGAGATCTAAAGCATTTCTTTTTAATTTCTTGAAGCATTTTCTCATCATCCTCAAAAGTCATGTGGGCATTTGAAAGAATTTCATTAACGTTTTTCATTATTCGCCTCCCGAAGATAAACGAGCAATAAGTTCTTCCCAAGATACTTCTTCCTCGTCATTATTTTCTTCTGTATCAGATATTTTATCATATTTAATAGCACATGTGCTATTAATTTTTGAATTATTATTATTTGATAACACTTTATTTAAGTAATTCATAGCATCGATGGCAGTATTGACTCCTTCTCTAGCTAAAGAAGCCGCCACTTTTTGAGTGTAGGAATATGAAAGGATGTTATTATTGCGTTGCAAGACAAAGTCGATAAGAACATTGATAACCGCATCGTTTAATTGGAATTGCTTAGAAATATCATTGATGAGTTTGACATCACTAAGAGCGGGCTGAGTGGCGTTTTGAAGATATGAAAGGAATTCGATCGGAGAAACCTGTTCCATGAAATTGATCTTGTTGGCTAAATCTTTTTCTGAATTGATATAATTTGGTCGATTTCTTTGTGGTCTATTTTTAGTGAGGAAGCGATAATTCGATTCTTCGTTTAACATATCAGAAATGGCTTTAGAATCGAGTCTTGAGCCTTTTTCTTTTGTGGGGTCATAGACTTGATTGACAATATTTGCGGTGGTCACTTCATCGACACCATAAAGGGAGGCTAATCTTTGGATTTCCACCATTTCTTTTTTTGTCAGAGATGTTTTATTGATTTGCGATATTTCACTTAAAGCATTGAAGAAGCGATCATAATTAAATTCGAAGTCGATCTTCGCGGTCTTTCTACCGCGATTGTTTCCGCTATCGAGAGCTTTGCTAAAGGCCGCATCTGAGAAGTCGGGATGGAAGATGTTACCAAAGGTCTTAGAGACTTCCGTGTATTCTTCGTTTTGGACTAATTCTTCGTGATAAATAGATTTTAATCTATTCGCATTCCCTTCCCCGATGAATTTGATGAGCATTCCATATAGGAG
The DNA here is from genome assembly GCA_905236535.1 of uncultured Bacilli bacterium. Lineage (GTDB taxonomy): Bacteria > Bacillota_I > Bacilli_A > RFN20 > CAG-826 > RGIG3315. Next base: position 2,397 of record CAJOQN010000050.1, on the reverse strand, counting down.
GACATCATCGAAGAAAGATTTTGGAGTTTTTGGAGCGTAAAGATCATAATGATACATTTTTAAATCTTTTCCGGCATCTTCGATGTAGGTTCTTAAGAGGCCAACCGCCTCTAAGAAGCCTCTCGCTTTTAAAAATTCTTGAGTTGAGAGTTGCATCTTCACTAATAAATCTTCGTGGCTTGTATAAGACATCACTCTTTGGTTTTTAGCTTCGCTTAACAAAGTCATATATAAAGCACAGGCTGAGGCTCCCACTAAGGGTTGATAAAGATTAAAAAGGGTTTCCTTATCATAATCAGCGATCAAGGAGAGACGTCTAACGATGAAGATATCATTGGGTGAAAGAATTAGCATTAAGACCTCGATTCGTATATGAATTATTCACTAGAAAGAAATATCTTTCAAGCATTTAAAATACCCACATACATAGGCGTAAAATTATCCACAGCGCACATGTTTATGATTTATATAATAAATCTATCAAAATTGCCTCTTAAGACCATCAGTTATCCACAGAAAAATTGTGGGAAACTTTTTAATTTTCGCTTTTTTAACAAAAATTATGTATTTTTTAGAAAGATTATATAAAATATAATTGTTATGTATTGGAATACCAAATCGAGGAAACTATTATGGTCAAAAGAATTGCCGTTTTAACCAGTGGGGGCGACGCTCCCGGAATGAATGCTTGTCTTAGAGCTTGTGTGAGAGCAGGTTTATACTATGGCAAGGAAATGTATGTCGTATACGATGGTCTTAGAGGTCTAGTCGAAGGACAGATTAAACAAGTCAATAAAGACTTCACTCAAGATATTATCAATAGAGGCGGAACAATTATTAGAAGCGCTCGTCTTCCAGAATTCAAGGAAGAAGAAGTCTATATGAAAGCTGTTGATAACCTCGTGGACTTTGAGATCGATGTCCTCATCGGTATCGGTGGAGATGGAACCTTCAAAGGCTTAGGTTGTCTATCAAGAAAAGGAATTAAAGTGATCGGAATTCCAGGCACTATCGATAATGATGTCGGAAGCACTGAACAAACGATCGGTTTCTCCACTGCTTTGAACACTATTTGTGAATGTGTCGATAAACTCAAAGATACCTCTGGTTCACATCAACGTTGTTCGCTTATTGAAGTCATGGGCCGTCACTGCGGTGATTTAGCCTTATATTCTGCTTTAGCAGAAGGTGCTGAAGGTGTCATCTGTGTGGAACACCCACTTAAAGAAGATAAATTATTCCGTAAACTCCGCAAGATGAAAGCTCAAAACAAATCTCACGCCATTATCATCGTTTCCGAAAACCTTCTTGATATTCATGATTTAGCCAAGAAGATTGAAAAAGAAACTGGTTTCGATACAAGAACGGAAGTCCTCGGTCGTCTTCAAAGAGGTGGTTCTCCATCCGCAGAAGATAGAGTCTTAGCGGCCAGAATGGCAGGTATGGCGATCAATATCGCTCTTGATGAAAGCCTCGATTCTCAAATCGTCGGTATTAAGAGTGGCAATATCGTTCGCTACCCAATCGAAGAAGCTCTCAAAATGGAACATGAACACACTCATGGTTTGAGAGACTTGATCGATATCTTGCAATAATTGAAAGCGCATCTATGATGCGATAGGTTTATATTATGAAAGTTACACAACATGATGGTTCCTTAATCGAGATGAGCAAGGAATCAAAAGAAGGGTTTGAAGTCTTAAACCACTCCACTTCCCATCTTCTCGCGGCGGCAATTCACGAATTATATCCAAACGCCCTCTTCGGATTTGGCCCCGCCATCGAAGAAGGTTTCTATTACGATATTGATTTTGGTGATGAAGCCATCACCGATGCTGACTTTTCAAAAATTGAAAAGAAAATGCACGAATTAGCCTCACGCGATGATCGTATTGAAAGACTTTGTCTTTCTAAAGAAGAAGCTTTAAAGGTTTTTAAAAATAATCCATATAAACTTGAATTGATCGAAGGTATTACTGAGGATATCACCGCTTTTAAACAAGGCGATTTTATCGATCTCTGTCGCGGACCTCATATTCTTTCCACTGGTCAAATCAAACATTTCAAACTCCTCTCTTTGGCTGGTGCCTATTGGAGAGGCAATTCTGATAACAAACAATTAGTGAGAATCTATGGTACTTCTTGGTGGAGCCATGATGAACTTGAAAAACATCTTAACGACCTTGAAGAAAGAAAAAAGAGAGATCACCGTATCCTAGGTAAACAACTCGGTTTATTTATGATTTCCGAATATGGTCCAGGTTTCCCATTCTGGCTTCCAAATGGAATGGTTTTACGTGAACAAATTGAAAAGATGTGGATGAAGATTCATCGAAAACACCACTATCAATTTATCAATACTCCAATTCTTTTATCAAAAGAATTATGGATTACTTC
>CAJOQN010000049.1 GCA_905236535.1 uncultured Bacilli bacterium | reverse complement strand
TGCAAGACACAGTTTGCCGTTGGCGAGTATGATATGGTTGTCAGCGATAATGACAAAGGTGTTTCAAGAATATATGAAATCAAACACAGCAAAGAAATAGACGATAGACAAATAGTTCACCTCATCGATATAGAGAAGAACAAGCTTGTTGAATATAAGTTTGGTCATATCGACAGTAGGAATGTCATATATCGCGGGGAAAACACCACATATAAAGATATTAAATATCTCAATGTTGAGGAATACTTGAAACAGTTATAACTCTCCTGCGGGTTTAAAATGTTATACTTTGTTTTTCTCCAATAATCTCCAATTTAAGAAGCAAGATATTTATGTGCCGAGATATGCCGGTTATGCTTGACAGCGATGTTGCTGATTTCTTTGGTGTAGAGGCAAAAAGATTGGATTTCTTCATCAAACAATAAATCCACAATGGGAACCTCAGTGTGCCCTCCGGCCTTTTTGCGCATAGTTCACGGAGCAATAATCTTTATCACCTTTGTAGGTGGGAATATATCTTAAATAAATTAGGCAAAAATATATTCTATTTCTGTTTTGGTGATCAATATCGCGTCGGTGTTGATTTTCTTTTTAAGTTGTTGACCAAGCAAAGCGATTTCCTCTTCACTTATACCTATAATAATGATTCTTAAGCTTGTTTCAGTCGTGTATCCTTTGTCGTGCTTATATCCACCTAATTGGGTAAGCAAAGAAAAATTTATTTTTTTAGCGATACATATTTCGCGGAGAATGTCTTTGAAATCTTCGACACTGAAAACCTCTTCATAGGAATCCTTATCTTTTATACCGATAAAAATCTCATATTTATAGCCTTTGCTAAATTTCATTTTTTCCATATTATAAGATCCTCGCTCCGACGATATTTTTGATAATCAGTGAAGATTCTTGATTCATATACTTTGAGAGGATTTTGCCTAATTTAACAACTTCTTTTTCTTTCGCCCCCACAATGGAAATAATCACTCCATTTTCAAAGACGAATGTCCCATCTTTATATAAATATCCTCCAGCCATTTTTAATAATGAAAAATCAACTTCATTTCTCATGAAAAAATTCGATATAATATCGCTCAATTCATAGTCTTTGACCAGTTCATTGTTTATCTGAGCATCGTGACAGCCAATAAAGATTTGGTACTCTTCGCTTGTTTTCATATTTTCTTTACATATTTTAACAAGAAGTTAGCCTTTAAAATACAAAAAGAGTATTTAACATTTTTGGAGTTCTATCACTTTTATTAATAATGCTACATATAATCAACAGTGACAGTTACCTATTAGAATATTTATAACGCGTTTAATAGCCAAACTTACCTATTTTAGATAACGATAATTCGAAAAATATATAGTTAGTTACAAGTGTTTTTTATATAATAAATGTCGGTATGAGCGAGGTCTAACATTTATTATGTTTATTATCAGTAAAATTATTACCACATTATTAGCCACCACCCTAATGGCGGCTCCTATTGTTAAGTTTAACAATACTTTAGATATAAATAGAAGTGGTGAAGTTAATCAAAATTTATTTTTAAGAATAGATGATATCAATGATTTAAACGCCGGAGATAAAGTCATTATCGCTAATCAATATGGTGGAGTATTGGATCATTTTGGTGGCAACCCCATATATCTATGTGCGAGAGATTATGATTTTAGAAGCGAGATGGGTGATAAATATTATCTCACCGATTCATTAAATAATTATCAAGTGCTCAACGTTGGGAAAGTTGGAAATTTTTTCACTTTCCAATTCACATATACATATAGCAATTATTGGGACAAAGTAATTTGTAAAGATAAATATCTTTGCTATCGCCAATCCGACGGAACTTGGGATGATAAACAAGGCAAAGTTTATCTATATGGCGATTTATATTTTACGAATAATTCTTCTGATGAAAATGCCCAATGGAAATTCTCTCCTAATAGCCATGGTGGCGGCTTCTTCGATATGCAAAGAAGCGGCGAAGAATATGGAACTTGTATCAATTATGAGAGTGGAGGCACGAGAAATAGATTCTGGTATGGTGGTCATAGTGGTGACTGGTCAACTTATGGGGTTCGTCTTTATAAATATGTCAATTTAGATGATTATCAACAAATGTTTAATCTAAACAACATTAGTGAGCCTAATAGAACAACATTTTATCAAGGGGAAGAAGTTGATTTATCAGGATTAGAATTTAATGTTTACCTCCTTGATAAAGATGATGATATAAGCCAATCTGGTGGTGATATAGCATCAAATGCTTTATTTACTATTCATTCAAGATATGAAAACGAAAAGAATCTTTATTCTTCAATCAGCGTTTCTGGCACTGGTAATAACGCAATCGCGACATTTACCTATATGGGACTTGGTTATCGTGTTTTTATTACCATCATTCAAGAAAGCACTCAAACAGATCAATATCATCTATTGAATTATTCGATGCTTGATTATAGAGGCACCTATTATCTAGGTTTAATCACCAGTGATCATCCAGTTGGTGAATATGGCGTAGATGAAAGCAGTTATACTGTTGATATTTTAAATGGTCACGAAACTTATCTTGGTTCTGTTAATGATAGTTTATCAATAGGCATCACATCCGATATTTTGGATGTTCCAACCAGTGGAGTGTCGCCCAATGTTTTTCGTTCAAAATTTGAGGTAAAACGAGTCATTGTTAATAATAAATCTAATACCTATTTATATAATCCTTTCTGTGAAAAATATGTTTCTTATAATGACGAGAATGAATTATTATGTTATGTCGAAGCTAGCGAATTAAGCGAAAAAGAAATCTTCTCTGTTATCAACAATAGTCCAGTCTTAAATAGCAATAGATACATTGTCTTTGGTAATTATGGATTCTCTGTTTCCACGAATAATAGTGGTGCGATTAGAATGTTTAAATTGATGCCAAAATCTAGTTTCTATACCGCATTAGACAATTTTAAAGATACATTCTTTGAAAAGATTCAATGCCTCTCAGTGGGAGAAACAAACTTTAGTAGCCAAGACTGGTTGGATACAAAAACCGCTTTCGATAGCTTAAGCGTTGACGCTCAAGGATATCTTGCGAATTTAACGTATACCCACAATTTAGAAGAATCAGGCTCTCTTAATGATTTAGTGGATCGTTATGACTACATTCTTTCTAAATATCCATCTAATTATGATGATTATATGGATAGAAAAGAAGCAGCTTATTCTAATTACTACACTAGTAGTCAAAACATTCTTATTAATGGTGCTTTTAAACAAAGTGGTAACACCATCGTTATTATTATCGCTGTTAGTTTATTAATCATGGTGTCCATCATGTTTGTTAGAAAGAGAAAAGTAGATAGATAATCTTTTAAACATAACACTAATGCAATAATCAAAGCGTATATTTTTGATTTATATTTAGGGACGCGTATATGCGCCCCATTTATATTTAAATTGAAGAGATGTTGTTCTTAAGGCACTACAAACAATGATATTAAAATAGTAAAAAAACATCATACATTCGAAGAAAATATAAGTTTGATGTAATTTGAACGTCTTTATTTTTCACATGAATTTTTAGACTTATTGCAGGTTTTTCCTATGAAACGGAAATTACTTTAAGAATTCACAAATTTTAAAGTTTTTGATAAAGTGGTGTTTTCTTTTAAAAACAAATATTATATAATTTACTCGATTCATAGAGATTTTTAGAAAATAGTTCTCATTTTTTCTAATGATTTCTTTTGTATCAAATTTATTATCGTTGAGATATAAATTTAAAACGCAAAATTTTACTTTTTAAGGAGGATAATATGAAAAAAAGTAAAGTTCTTACTACGCTTGTTGCTATCGTAATGGCAGCAGGTGTTGGAGCTGGCGTTGTTGGTTGTAACGGCAACAATTCTGGTCGTTCAAGCGAGTCCATTCCTGATAAAGTTTTGGACAGCATCGCTATCAAAACCTTACCAACCAAAGTTGAATACTTTGATGGTGAAACTTTTGATAAAACAGGATTAGAGCTTGAAGCAGTCTACTCTGATGAATCCAGAGAAGATATCGACCTTCAAGACGTCACTTTCAACAAGACGACGTTAGCTTTAGGTGATACGGCGGTCAAAGCTACTTATAAGAGAAAGAGCGTTGACATTCCAGTCACCGTCAAAGCAGTTCCATTGACTGATATGACTCTTGAAGAATCAGCAGTCACACTCCACAGAAACGAAACCAAACAAATCGTTGCTACCTTTGCCCCAGCGAACGTCTCTGAAAAAGGTTTAAAATTTACCACTAGCAATGCCGAAGTTGCTACCGTCAACGACAGTGGTGAAATTAGAGGTATCAAAGTTGGTGAAGCTGTCATCACCGTTGAGACAGTTGCTCAAAAGGCTGATGGCACCACAGTTTCCAGAACAGTTAATGTTACCGTTGTTGCAACGGAAATCACACAATTAATCATCGAACAAGAAGATGTTACCTTAAACATTGCGGAAACCGAACACCCAACCGCTCAAGTTGAGTATACCATTTTACCTGAAAACGCTGATGAAAAAGGTGCAACCTTTGAGTCTAGTGATGAAGATGTTGCGACCGTTAGCGAAACTGGTTTAATCACCGCTCAAAGCGTTGGTGAAGCCACCATTACCGTTACTTCCAAAGCTGTTGATGGAAATGGTCAACACTTAACCGGTGAAGTCAGTGTTAAAGTCATTAACAAGCAAAATGTTGTTGAATTCGTTAATTATGATAATTCCTTATTACAAGGATACGAAGCTGATGAACTTGAAGATGGCGAAATTCCAGCTTTCACCGCAAAAGCTCCAAAGAGAGCCGCTGATGAAACCGCTGCTTACATTTTCCGTGGCTTTGATAAAGAAGTCGTTGCTTATGATGAAACCGCAACAGAAAAAGTTACTTACAAAGCCGTCTTTGAAAGCGTTAGATTAACACTTGACAAAGCTTACCTCACCGTTCAAGAGAACGAAGGTGAAACCAAATTGTTCTATACCTATGAAGGTCACACAAAAGGTTACACCACTAGTGACTTAGTTGATAAAGTAACATTCAAATTATATTCAATGAGTAGCTGGAGTAAATGGAAAGAATTCCCAGTGAATCCAACAATTAGCGCTGACGGCTCTTGGACCGTTGTTTGTGATGTCACTGAGATTCCAGATAACAGCCCGTACTACTACACCAGAATTGACTGGGGTAACGAACCGAAAAACATCGAACTTAAACCTCTTTATAGAGAAGACAAATTAAGATATAGACACGACGCTGAAACTGGTGCTATCTATGAAATCAACGAACTCGGCGATAACTGGGATGGTGTCACAGTTAAAGATGCAGAAGAATATGGCGATAATGCTTTCTTAGGATTCCCAGAAGACTTAACCAAAGCACAAATGCTGGAAATGTATTTAGCCGCTGTTCCAATGACATGGATTGGATTCGACTGTGAATACACTGAAGATGCAGTCTTAATTAACGAAGATAAAGCAGCTAAATTATCTATTCCAAACTATGGATTATTATGCTTGTCTTCTGTTGTCACTGTTAGCATCTCATATGTTAGAAGAGAAGCTACCTTACAGCTTGAAAGCAAGGCCGATGGTATCTATGTCTCCTTCTCTGGTTCTTATACCATCACCGCTCTTCCAGGAGTCACTGTTTCAGATGAAAAGGTTAATGCTGCTCTTGCAAGCCTTACCGCAGACATTCAAATGGCTGGAAACGGTTATGCTAGTACCAACATGGTGACCGCCATTGATAAAGAAGAAAAGACCTATTATATTTCTTTGAATCTTACCAACAACACAGATTTCACATTTGATAGAGCAGAATCATATTGGTTCCACTTCATTAGTGGTGGCGATGTTTATATGACTGGTAATAATTCAGTTCATACCATCACTGGAGCCATCAAAATTGGTGATACTGATGAATATATGGTTCTTGATGATGCTAAAAACTGCCCAGCTGGTATCAACAAACAATCCTGGCAAAGTGGCAGACCATGTCTTTGGATTCAAGAAAACTATGTTGCCCCAGGAAGTGGCGATTAATATAGTTGTCTAGAACTTCATTAATCAAAACAATTAATTGAATTAACATTTAATTAACAAATGAGGGTGTGTTTCTAACACATCCTTTTTGTTTTATTTACTTATTACGACATATTATTAAAAAGATTTTGTTAAGCCTCTAATCGTGCTTTATTATCAAATAACTTTTTGCTCATCATGAGAATAAGTTATTATTAATATAATATGACAATAAATATTTATGTTTTTAATTCTAAAGATGTTTTATTAGACACTCTTTTAACTTCTAGATATTTATCGACATTAGAAAAAGTGTCTTTCGATAAATATACAAATCTAGAAACCAAAAAAGAAAAAATCGTTTCTTCAATCTTTAAAAATAAATATATTGGTGAATATCATTTAAATGAATTTAATAAACCTGTAAGTGAAAATAAATATTTTAATATATCTCATAGCCATGGATTCGTAGTGTTTGTGATGGATGATGTTCCTGTTGGAATTGATGTTGAAAAGATTAGAGATGTTAAAAATGATCTAATTGAATACATCTCTAATGAGGAAGACAAAAGATACATTCATGACAATATATCCTTTTATGAGATTTGGACGAGCAAAGAGGCTATTTTAAAGGCGTTTGGTTCTGGACTTAACACCAACCCTAAAAATATCATTTCTCTTCCTATAAACGCTAAAAGAGTGTTTAACGGACATGTTTATTCGAATAAAACAATTAGATATGAAGATTTTATCATTACTGTTTCAAGACAAGCAGATGAAGATTTTGATTTAAAGATTATTAATGAGATTATTTAATAATGGTCATCATAAAAGTGTTTTTCAAAAGAAATAGCCTGGGTTTAGCAGGCTATTTCTATTTTATTAATCTCTTGGGATAATTACCACTGAAGCGATATTCGCTCCTAAGCCAGTGGTGTTCGTACCTTTAGCAATATTAGTTATTTTTAAAGAATAATCACCTTTGATTAAATCTTCGTTTGCGAGTCTCGCACAGACATATATCCCCGCGCTATTACGGCAGTGAAGATCGGAGAATGTTTTCGTGGTGACTTCAATTTCATCATCATCAAGTTCTAGTGATAAGGCATCACAGGCTCTAATGGTTAGACTTGATGTTCCCGCGTACATATAACAATAAATATCAACTTCTTTATCCTCCCTTAAAGTGAAAGAAGCGGTGATATATTTTCCAACATTTTGATTTAATGGATAGAAATAAATTGTGGATTTGCTATTTGGGTTATCATACGATTGGATATTAAATCCAGTTGAACTTTCAAATTCATCCGCGAAGATGGATATTGGTCTATTGCCTTTTAAGACTTCGTTAGCCTTTTCAACATTGAGGTCAATAATTGTGTCTAATTCATCTTCACTTAGACCGATACCAATTAAGAAGTTATAAACTTTTTCTTGGAGATTCTCTCCTGGGAAGTCATTAACCGCTTCATAATAAAGTTGAACATTATCAACACCTGAACCATGTAAAGTTCTCGGCTTTTCAATAACTCCAAAGTTGGAGAATAAATAATCGCGATAGATATCTTCCTCTTCCACTCCAAAGAGCCCTAAAAGAAGATAGGCCACAAAACCGGTTCTATCCGTGCCAATTCTACAGTGATAGATAATTGGATAAGCTTCTTCGTCAGCGAAAACTTTAAAGACTGATTTTACCGATTCACAGTTTCTTTCTAAATAATTGGAATAATCATCATAAAACATCTTGTAAACAAGATAATTAACATCATTTCCAATTGGAGAAGCTGATTTATAACCGGTATCTCTTAAATCTATTTCAGTTTTAATTTTAAAATCTTTCATCACTTGTCTACCGGCTTCGGTAATATTATCAGAGTTTCCAGTTCTAAGAAGGAGATCTTGTCTGACCTTTTTCCCATCTCTAGTGTAATACCCCCCCATATCACGGCAGTTGGTCATTCCTGGGATATTTAAATTTCTTGGACCTATCGAAGTGGTCTTGAAAGAGGCAACTTTGCTTTTTAATTCATTTCCTTGCTCACTTACGGTCCAATAATATTTGGTGTCAATCTTTAAATTATATAGTTCTAATTCTTTCTTTCCTTGAACCACATATTCTTTTTGATCGCTTAAATCCTCTTTTTCACCAATTCCAACAACATAAGAATCAAGCTCTTCACTTGACTCCCAAGTTAACTTAATGGATTCAGGGAGAGATAATTCTTTGGTGCCATCACAAATGTCTGGGACATTCTCATAATCCTCATCTTCTAAATAATCCGCTTGAAGGTCGGTGTGGAAATCAACACTGTTCCCAAGATTAGATAATGTAAAACGATTATCTACCTTTTTAGCGTTGTTATTCCCACAGCTACATAAAGAAAGGGAAATAAATAAAACAAATAGAAACTTATTTTTCATATCATTCACCTATAATAGTTATTATCTATATTATAGATTCTCTCCTTTGTACTCGACTAGTATTTGTTTTATTATGTATAAGCACAGGAGTTATTGTTTATGACTAATTTCCAAATTTATCGCAAAATATTATCTTTCTCTCTTTTAATGTTTCTAGTGGATTTATTATCCTTAGCTCTTTTAGTGGGTTTAGGGATTGCTGGATTCTTCATTGCTGGAGAGCACGCTTTAATCGGTTTAGCGGTTGGTCTTCTTCTTGGAATGATCGCGATGATTCTCATCAATATCTTTATTAAGAATCGAATCAAAGCCGCTCAAATATCGATTATGGTTAAAGGTATTACTGAAAATCAATTACCAGATAGAGCCTTTAAAGCAGGCTTTGAAGAAATCAAAGGTCGCTTTGGTAGAATTACCGCTTTCTTCTTTATCACTAATGCGATTAAAGGTATTTTTAGACAATTAGGTAGAACCATCAATAGAATTGGCACCGCGGTCGGTGGTCAAGCTGGTAATAGCGTCACCTCTATTATTGATTCGGCAATTCAAACTTTAATCGCCTATCTTGCGGATTGTTGCTTAGGCTGGATTTTATATCGTCGTGATGTCAATGTCGCTAAAGCGGGATGTGAAGGAGCGGTTATCTTCTTCAAACATGGTAAAACTTTAATTCGTAATGTTGGTCGAATCTTTGGAATGGGCTTCTTATCATTCCTTCTTATCGGTGGTGGATCCTTTGGAATCATCTTCTTAATTCTAAACTCCTTCCCAGATACCTTCTCTTTATTATCACAAGAACTTATTAAAGTTATGGGTAGTGAGGCCCCTGAATTTGCTTCTGATGTCTTGACCCTTACAATTGTGGTTTCCGCTTTTGGTGGACTCTTCTTCTGGGTTACCATGCATAGTGTTTTCATTAGACCATTTATTCTTGTTGGTGTTATGCGTAACTTCATGGTTGCTGGTCAACAAGACATTCCTACCGAAAGTGATTTCGCATTGCTTGATGCTAGATCCTCTAAATTTGCTAGACTCCATAATTCAATGGAATAATGAAAAAACAACAAAATACCCGCAAAAAAGCGGGTTTTTTGGCAAACTAATAATGATTTTATAGTTGAATTGTTTATGGATTTATTAAAATAATCACAAAGAGGAATCATTCATAAAAAAGATTGATATTAATAGGAATAACCACCTTGCTTCTATGTGTTAATCTTACCATAAGTGAAAAGAATTAAAGATAAGTATTCATTAGAACAGGCTTTTATTAATGAAAGTCATAAATAAAAATGATACATTAGTTTTAATAATTTTAATAAATCTTGATTCGTTAAATTATGGGAAAACATAGAAAAAAGTATTCAAATGACCCGAAAGTTCGTGTTCTTTCATTAGAAGAATTTTTTGTTGGATACAATTATTTTAAAAATGGCGGCTTTATTAAGAATGAGTGGCGAGATGATTCTAAACCAATTCCAGAAGAAGTGTTTTTTAAAGCGACAAGTGATAAATTTATAGCTATTTCTTTTACTTATACTTATGTCAACTATGGAACTATCGAAAGAGAGAAACTAGATTATATTCAGGTTGCGTTTAGAGATGGAAAAACGGAATACGAGCTTCTAGACAAAGAAATTTCTCGAATAAAGGACGAACTCTCTTTAAACAAAAAACGCACGGCACTTCTGAATGATATATCCAACATCGAAAAGCTTAAAGCAAAGATTCCTCCGTATAACTCACAAGTTAGTGAAGCAAAGCCTAAAAAGTTTAACGAGTATTTAATTGATGTTGGTTATAAAACGGACCCAAACAATCATGAGAACAAATATATCGTTTTTGATGTTGAAACAAATGGGATTAGAACAAGAAACGACGACCTTTTGTCTTTGTCGATTTATGACCCTTATTCAGGATTATGCTATAACAGGTTTTTCCCATTAGATTTGCAGCCGGTAATTTTAACAACTTTCGTTCATGGAATAACGGAGGGGACATTAAAAAACGCTACCCACATGACCCAAGAAGAAATGGATCAAATAATTGAGTTTTTTGATCTTAAAAATAGAACCCTTCTTTCTTATAGCGGTAGCGGAACATTTGATTCGTCATTCGTAAATAATTATTGTGAAAGGCACAACATTCATGGTTTCGAAGATTTGTCCTTTGAAAATATAAAAAGTTCAGTTCCACAAACCCCATTTGGTTCTGCTGGTGAATTATCAAAAGATAATTTGTGCAGAATGTTTCATATTGAAGGCATTAAAACGATTCACTCCGGTGTTAATGATTGCCTTTTGGAATGGAAACTATTTGAAAAGATAAAAAATGAACCTCTATTTTTTATTGGAAATAATCTGTATCGATATCATAAAGAATATATTGTCCCTATTTCTTATACCGCAAAGCATCCTGAATTATTTAGATATGCAGAAGCAAAAACACCATTAGTGATTGGCTTTGCCAAAAATATTTTTGAGTATAACTTTTCCAAAAAACAACTTTCTGATATCAAAAAGTTTCCAACGAACATAACGGGTGTCACTATTGAACACGCAATTAACACGATGCTCAGTGTTAAGGAGCAAAATAATCGCAAGTTTTTAGCAGACAATAAAAAACATCTCGAATTTGTTGGATCCCTGGAAAGTAATATTATTAAGATACCAATCATAAAAGAAGATGATGGTACCATCAAAACAATTGATCCAGAGTTTAAACAATACGTGGAAGAGATAAACAAAGTAACAAACTCAATAATGAAAAGTTTGACCCCTACTATTGAGTTTATAAAAAACAATATATTTTATAACGAACCGATTATGAGCCAAGAGCTAGTTATTTCCGAAGATAAAAAAGTCCTTGCTTTGTGCGACCTCTCGGATAGAAATAATATCTTAGAAATTAAAACCAAATGTATATTTGAGGATGATCAATATGGCTTCCATATTAGCAGCGATATCTCTGAACAACTTTATTATCAAAGCAAAAATAGGAACGTGTATATAATGTCAATTTTGTTTGATAAAGATTATGATTTAAAAATGCGCAAAATCTTCACGTCTAGTTTAAAGATATCCATCTATTCAGTTGAATTGAAAGAACAAGTTTTTAAACCGCCAGTCTTCAAACCTACATGGTATGAAGCCCGTATTATTAAAGAATTAATAAGAGACGGATCTCAAACACACGCCCAGCTATCAATGAACGTTGAAATTGGAGATGGAACATTGTCTTTGTCTTTGGGCAGGCTCAAACGAGAAGGATATATCGTTAGAGAAGGGTCGCCCAAAAAAGGTGGTTATTGGAAAGTATTAAAAGATGAAGAAGGGAACCCAACTCAATAAACATATTGTTTCTAACAATACTCTTTAAAAATAAAACGATACAATGGAAGGATTTATGCTGTTAAAGTAATAAAACTTGTCGAATTAGGCGTTGTTTATAATAACAAATGCGAATACTGTGGATGCGAATTCGAATATCAAAAAAAGCAGACTTAGATTAAAGACCATAGTATCCACTTGATTTATTTATTGTCCACATTGTATGAGACCTCTTAGATGCAAAGAGGAATCATTTATAAAAAAGATTGATATTAATAGGAATAACCACCTTGCTTCTATGTGTTAATCTTACCATAAGTAAAAAGAGTTATTAGAAGAAATAGAAAACGTGACATAAAACATAAATAGTCAGCATCTCAATTATTGTTTTTGTGTTTAAATATTTTTTCAACCGACAAAAATTCAAAACACCGAATATGAACGTGCATTGCCATTATTTTAAAAAAAGTCATCTTTTTGATGACTTAATTTTTATATCGCTGATGCTTCCATCAACTTGCTTCTAATACCATAAAGCTCTTCGTTGCTGAGACCGATGGCTTCAAGATAATTATCGACTTGGCTACGATAGTTCGCGGTCAATAGGTTTGTGGTTTTCTCAAAATCAAAGGCATATCTAATCATCTCATCGATATGGATGGATTTAATCATTTCATATTTATAAGAATCTTTGACTTTATCAATGCCGTAGTAATTCTTATAGGTGATGAAATAATCATCCACTAAGTCGTCATAAGACGCTCCACACATCGCTTCAATAATCATGCAAACATAACCAGTTCTATCTTTACCTTCTAAGCAGTGGATATAATATGGACCTTCATTATTTAAGATACTTAATAATGTAGTCTTCAACTTTGCGGAGAAGTCATCAGATTTATAAGCTGCACCCATGCCTACTGGTAAGACTTTGTTGTTATCATCTAATGATTTGAAATAAGTAGAAGCGAAACTTTCTTGTTCATAGAAGCCATCAATCGTGGTTCTTGAATCCGCGAGATCGATATCATAAGCGATTTCATTACTTCTAAGAAGTCCATCAACAGTGGTGGCTCTTTGTCTTCTATTATCGATTGGAGACGCTCCTCTATATAATAAACCTGGTTTAATATTAGAGGTTTTAATTTCTCTAAAGTTCGCGAATTCTTCAGGACTCTCATAGGTGCTAATATCATCACTATAAGAGATGCTTAATGTTTCTTCGATAACTTTATATTTTTGTTTTTCAAAGACGGTGATGGTGACGGCGGTGTCTAAATCAAAATTATGTTTGGTGTAAACATCATCACCATAGTTAATACAGAATTTAATATAATCATAACCTGGATAAGCGACGACGAGTTCTTGTCCGGCGGCGACATAATAACCACTGTAATAGCCGATATCATCATAATGAACACCGTTGGAGAAATCTAAGCTTAATGAATCGCCATATTTAAAGCCTAATTTATTGAAATCAGGAATAGAGATATCAATAAAGGCTCCACCGAATTCATCATCTCTATGAAGATGGTTATCCTTTAGGATAGGATTTGCTTTTTGGCATGAGGCCATCGATACACACGCGAATAACGCGGAAGTAATAATAAATATTTTTTTCATATGGATTTTAGTCTCCTTTTTGATTTTGTAGAGGTCGTTTTTGGTGGCCTCTTAATTATTTTATACACAAAAATATTGACAGTGTAAAGGA
>CAJOQN010000048.1 GCA_905236535.1 uncultured Bacilli bacterium | reverse complement strand
ATTTTAGTCTCCTTTTTGATTTTGTAGAGGTCGTTTTTGGTGGCCTCTTAATTATTTTATACACAAAAATATTGACAGTGTAAAGGATAAATGGTTAAATAGTGATGTAAACAAGCAATGGAGGATTAAAACATGGATAATTTGCAAGAAAGTTTACCGATCTATATCAGAATTGTTAGAGGGATAGAAGAAGCCATTCTCTCCGAACAAATTAAAGAAGAAGAGCAAATTCCTTCAACCACCTATCTATCTAAAACCTATTCTATTAATATCGCGACCGTAAACAAAGCACTCAATATCCTTGTTGAAGAAGGACTTGTCTATAAAAAAAGAGGAATTGGGATGTTCGTTAAAAAAGGCGCGCTTAATTCCTTGATTAAACAAAGGAAGAAAACCTTTAAAGAAAATTACATCAAAGCCACCTTGATCGAAGCTAAAAGAATTCGATACAGCGTGGAAGAACTTCAAGAAATTGTAAAAGAAGTTTACAAAGAAATGGAACAATAGTTATGAAAAATTTTAAGCCAAAATTATTCGGTATTGTCTTAGGAGCATTAGCAATCTCAACCACATTTTTGGCGGGTTGTTCTCATCAGAATGAAAATTCTAAAGAGAATAATCAAATTACAGAAGCTATGATTTCGAAGGCAATCAATGATTCCACACCTACTGGAGAAGTTGTCTTAGGAGAATTTGAAACTTCATTATCCAATAATCTAGATGAAGTGGATGAAGATGCAAGAACATATACCTCCTCCACGATGTTCGACGCTCCAAGAGACATTGTTATCAACATTATCTATAACAATGAAGATAATATATCTCTCCAAGCTATTTCCTCATTATTTACCAATATCGTGAACGCTAACAAGGAACTCAAAACCATTTCTATTAAGGATAGAGGTGGACAAACAACTAGTAATAACCTTTTAGCGACAGATGGTGAAAAGATTACCGTCACAAAACCAGGTGGATATGAATATGGTGAAGTCTATCAAATCACCATCAGTGATGATTATCCAAACTTGTGTTTTGAAAATAAGTCTAAATCCATTAGAACCCTCACCATCGAAATTGAAGACGATCCTAGTGAACTTGATGAATACGATGAAAAAGAACTTAAAAGTAATATTACTCATCTTGATTTAAAAAAGGTCACTAATAAACAACAAAACTTCGAAGAACAAACCGCTACCTTTGATTATAGTGGTGACTTCATCGAACTTCATGCGGGTGATGTCTTCTATGTCACAGAAGAGGGAAATCCAAATAAATATCTCGATTTTTATGGGGTTTTTGATTATAAAGAAGAAATTAATTACATTACCACCATTCATTATCACGCCCCAGAAATGAGTGATATTTATAGCTCTTATAGACTTAAGACTTATCAACCAATGGATTTAAATGACGCTGATATCCTCCTTAACGAAGAAGTCTTAATTCAACAATTTAAGAACTCCGCTCTTCCACGTGGTTTAGCCCACGCCTTAGAAGAACAAATCAATGGCAGATATGATGTTTTAAAAGGAATCTTTGATAACTTCAAAGTCAAAGTGAACTTCAACATCGTCAATAACCGCGTCACCACCAGATTCTCCGCGGGAGTCTATGGGGTCAAATTAAAAGAAGGGATGTATCTCTCTGTCGAATTCGCTCATGAAGAAGTCACTGATTACTTCGTTGATGCGAATGTTAAAATCAAAACCAAATGGATTTTCCCAGTTGGTATTGATTACAAATTCAAATGTATCGAAGACAAACAAGAGAGCAACATCTTAAAAGCGGATCTCTCTGTCTCCTATGTTCCAGAATTCCCAAGTGATGATAAAACCTTCCAAAAAAAGCTTGAGGACGAGATTGAAAAGCTTGAAAGTGGAGATAATGGTTCTATCCTTCACAATTTCAAACAAGATCCAGATTTAAAACCTTCCACGAGTGGAAGCAAAGCTACTTGGCCACTCTTCCAAGCGGACATCTATTACTTCGCTCCTCTCACTATTAGATTTAAAGCGGAATTCTATTTAGATGCTGGATTCCAATTAATGGGAATGTTTAAAAAAGAGGTCCACTCCACAAAGATCGACTTCAACTTCACCAATATGTCTGGCCAAGGAAGCGATGCTTCTAATGAAATCTTAGGGGAGACGAACTGGATGATCGTCTTCGCTGGAAATGTTCACTTCGAAGTGGGATTTAGAGTCTCATTCAATATTTCCTTCCTTGGATTATATGACTATATTAAAGCAGCAGCCTATGCTGAATTCTATATCAACGCGACCGCTGCAGGTGTCATCGTCATGGATATGAAAAGTGAAGATGGTGAAAAAGATTTTACCGGCTTCCTCTCTTTAGACCTCTCGGTCTCCTGTGGAATGCGTGTCGGACTTGAATTCAAAATTCTCGTCTTTGAAACAAATATTAATAAACTCTTATGGTCTGATTATCTCTTCCGTATCAAATTCGATAACGGAATGGAGCATTGGTCCTCAATTGCTGATTCGACCATTGATATGAATAGTCAAACCTTAAACATCAACGACACCAACGCTTTATGGATTGAATGTTTTGATCCATTTAGCTATGGAATTGTTGAAAGACAGTTTAAAGGTGATGATCAATTCTCAATCTTCTCTGGTGTCTTAATGCCAAAATCATTAGTGACCGACTCCACCGGATATGTATTCACATATACCCCAGCCAATCCAAGTCTCTTAGAGATTGATAAAAAAGGTACGATCCATGTTCCTGATGGCACGGCTTCGAGATTCACCACAACCTTTATGATTCATGTCTCCAATTGGTGTGGTTTTATCTCCGATAGAACTATCACTGTGAACTATGTGGCAAATGACGCTCACGAAGTCTATCTTGAGACATGGGGCAACGGACTCCAATATCATACCTATATTCTTTTAGGAGAATATCGTCCTAATGCCATCATCACTCTTCCAGAAGCTCCTGAAATGTATGCTCATAATTTCCAAGCTTACGGTCTTGATGGTGACCCCAAATTAAAACACCCAGGTGATACTATCGTGATGGGTAACGAAACCTTATTTATCGATGCCTATTACATTGATATCCCATGGTATGATGTCTATTTCTACGACGGAAAAGAAAACCTTGTCTCTGTCGATCACGTCCTTCAAGGAACTGCAGCGATGGCCCCAAGCGATAAGATGAGAGATAGATATACCGATTTAAGTAAATATTATTTCTTAAACTGGGACAAAGATTTCACTCATGTCATGAGCAACCTTAATGTTTATGGAGTTTATATCTCCATCAGGGAGGGTTAATAAGATGAAAGCCAACAAATTATTCTTAGTGTTCCCAATCCTTATAAGTGGTTTATCCTGTGTCGCTTGTAGCAACAAACCGCAATATAAAGAAGATTTCATCTTTAGTGGTCCAGATTATGAACCAGTGCAAATTGCCAGAAACGACGAAGAAGGTAATCCAATCGCTGTTCAAACCATTACCGCGGCCAATATCCCAGATAAGATTATGATTGCGGCCTGGGATGAATATGATATTAAACTCCGTGTCTTCTATGCGGATGGAGTGAGAATGGAAATTCCATTCCGCGAAATTAATATCCCCATTGAATTCCGTTCAATGCTCGGACAAGTCGGTGAACATACCTTCGCTGTGGAAACCGCTCACCTTGAATTAAACTTTAATTTTAAAGTTGTGGAAAATCCTAATTTCAAAGGTTATACCTGTAAATTCTTTGATGAAAATAGATATTTTCTCCATTCTCAAGTGGTCGGGTATTATCAAGATATCATCTATGATGGAATAGAACCCAAAAATGAATATGATGATGAAGAATTCCAATATCATTTCAAAGGTTGGGATCACCCGCTTAAATATGTTCATCAAGATATGCAATATCAAGCCGTTTATGAGAAGCTTGAAAAGAGAAATTACGCCCTTAAGGTTAGAAACACGGAATTCTATAATATCGATGCGATAATGAATGGAAGCAAGACTTCAGCCTCTGTCCTCTCCTATATCGGAAGAGTGAAAAGAGTCGCGGCCTATTATGGCCCAACTCAAGAGCTAGATACCCAAGATCTTGAACTCAGATTCAATTACGACGAGATTGGTCCATATATCAACGAGATGAATAATTCAATCCATAACGTGATTAAATATGAAGTCGATCACAATTATGATTCACTCCTATATGGAGATGTTGCTTCAATCTATAACAATCCTTATTATCACAACACTTTTAACCAAGGCTATCATATGAGCGCTGGACTCACCGTCGCTTTAGAAGATAATTCAAGAGCAAAGCTTTCCCTTAATAATCCATTAGATACTTTGTATGATTTCATCCTTCCTAAATTAAGCGAAAAGATGGTCGTCAAAAAGAGTGAACGTAAAGGTTATTATCGCCTTGCAGTGGTCGCGGCCTTTGATGCCTATGTCGATCTCTCTTATAACAAACTTGATGATGGGAAATATGAGATTGGTAATTATAATTACTTTATCTTCGCTCCAGATACCACAACCTTAAAGGTGGATATCCAATATAGTGAAGACGGAAAATTTGAATCAACCTTTGATACTTATATTTCCTTGAATACAAGAATGCTTTATAAGATGGCAAACAATCTCCGTTGGGAATAATAACATTTACATCATTAAAAGGTCACTCAGTCATTGAGTGGCTTTTTCTTATTCAAATAATTTGAATGATACCTATATGACCATGCAATCATTTATATTCTTTAAACTTAGTAATGAAAGATAAAAATCATTAAAAATCGTACCACAGTACGAAAAAGGCATTGTTTTGACTCATATTTTTGCTATAATTTAGATATGATTATTTATCACGGAAGCAAAAGAATTATTGAAAAGCCTCTGATCCATGGCTCAAACGAAAGAAATGACTATGGTCCATCTTTTTATATGACCTTAGATTTAGAAAGCGCGAAGTCGTGGGCCTCACGAAATGATTCTTTAGGAATTGTTAATAAATATGAGATTGAGGAGTCCTCGTTTAAATCTTTAAAGATATTAGATTTGACCAACAAGACGAAATATAGCGTCCTTAATTGGATAGCGATTTTGATGCATTTTCGTGAATTAGATTCCACCTTTAAAATCAATAACCATCTAGTGCTTAAATGGCTAGAAAAATATTATATCGACGTGAACGATTATGATGTTGTTATTGGTTTCCGCGCGGATGATTCATATTTTAGATTTCCAATCCGTTTTATTTCTAATGATTTATCTTTTGATGATTTAGAAGATGTTTTTATGTCTGGCCATCTTGGAATTCAATATGCGTTTATGTCTCAAAAGGCCATTGATTTACTTAAATTTAAAGGGATTATTGAATGTGATAATCGTTATTTAGGGTATTATTACTCTATTATTAATAAAGCCAGTAATGAATTTGATGCATTATTGAATAGGCCAAGAGATCCTAAGAAAAAATATATCTTAGATTTAATGAGGGAAGAAGATGAATGATAATTATATTTTTGATTATATAAATCTCTTAGAAAGAGTGCTTTCTTATGGATATAAAAATAATTATTCCTTGAAAGCAGTGGAAAGAATGATTTCATATTCTTCTTTCTTTCAATCGATAGAAAAAGAGAATCGTTCCTCTATTATCACCGATAATGCTCTTATCACCCAGCTATTTGATGTAAAAGAAGTGGATATGGAATCTATCCCTGTCTTTAATCAATGTCTATGGTCCGCGGAAAGCTATATGAGAATTCAAAAAGAAACTTCTCTGACCTTTGAAGCTATTTTTATATATCTTCCACTTAAAAAGATGTATGATTTCTTTCCTTTATATCATGAGATGGATTTCTTGCATATTATCGAGGTCTTTAAGAATCTATATTCAAAACAATCAATCCTCTCCCTTTTACTTAATGAATATGGTTTCACTCTTAAAGATGTCAGCGAAAAGACCGATATCCCTTACGATACGTTATATAGCATTAAACAAAGAAGAAGAGATGTTAATAAAACCAGTTATGAAACTATTTATAAACTCGCGAATGTCTTCAAGGTAAGGATGGAAACAATCTCTGAAACCAAACAGTGATTCACTAAAAGACGGAGTAAATCTATATTTTTGAGTATATCATTTGCAAACTATCTACAATATCATCATAATTTGATAAAACGAGGTATTAATATGAACAAAAAAACCTATGAATATGTTGGTAATACTCCCCTTATTGAATTAAATCATTTAGAAGATGAACTTCAATTAAAAGGACATCTTTTTGGAAAGATGGAATCTTTTAATCCTGCAGGATCTGTCAAAGATAGAATCGCTCTTTATATGATTAAAGATGCGGAAGCTCAAGGTATATTAAAACCAGGTAGTGTCATCGTTGAACCCACGAGTGGCAACACCGGTATTGGTTTAGCCTCTATTGGAGCGATGAAAGGATATCGCGTGATTCTTACGATGCCATCGAGCATGTCCATTGAAAGAAGAAAACTCCTTAAGGCCTATGGAGCGGAATTAATCTTAACTGATCCATCACTTGGGATGAAAGGGGCAATCGCTAAAGCGGATGAACTTCAAAAAGAAATCCCTAATTCCATTATTTTAGGACAATTTGTTAATCCATCTAATCCTAAGGCTCATTATGAGACCACCGGTCCAGAAATCTATAGAGATTTAAATGGTCAAGTTGATGTCTTTATCGCTGGGGTAGGAACAGGTGGGACAATCAGCGGTGTTGGAAGATATTTAAAAGAACAAAATCCAAACGTTGAAATAATCGCTGTGGAACCTGCTGGTTCACCAGTCTTAAGCGAAGGAAGAAGCGGAAAACACGGCATCCAAGGTATTGGCGCGGGATTTGTTCCTCAAACACTAGATACTTCTATCTATAATCGCGTAATAACGGTTAACGAAGAAGAAGCTTATCAAGCAGCGAGATTGATGGGAAAGAAAGAAGGAACCCTTGTGGGTATCTCTTCAGGAGCGGCCTTACATGTAGGAATTCTCATCGCCTCAATAGAGGAATATAAAGATAAGAACATTGTCGTTCTTTGCCCAGACGATGGAGATCGATATTTATCCACCCCACTATTTGAAGAAGAATAAAAACAAGGACCTTAAGGTCCTTTTTTATTATCAATATTGATTAAAAGGATAAAAAAACATACATTATTAATAGGTTTTACATCGTAATGAGAAATAATATTAAGAAATTTATCCTCCCTTTAATCATTCCTTCTTTTTTATTTTCAATCGTGGGGTGTAATACTCATCAAAACACAAAAGAAGAAGAGGAAGATATTATTGGGGATGTTTTTGGTCAACTCGCGGATGATGCTTATTTTTATGATGACCCCTTAATCCTTTCAAGTGAGCAAATCGGAAAGAAAAAATCAGCGATTAGATTCACTAAAGCAATAAATACTTATGTTGAAGATGATAAAACTTCAGTGAGTTATTCTGCTTTTTATATTCCTAAAGGAATGTGTACGGATGGAACATATCTCTACACCATTTTAAATGCGAACTCTGGAAGCACAGAGGGAAGTGGATATGATGTTGGAATTATCGTTAAATATGATACTTCTTTAAATATCATCGATTATACGAATGTTTCATTTGTGTGGGGCAATGCGGTTAGACTTTCATATTTTAATAATGAGTTTTATGTCAGTAGAACCACCGCGGATGATTATACCTCATATAAAGGCTCAAAAGTCTATAATGGTAAAATCCTCAAATTTGACCGAGAATTAAACCTTATCGATGATAATTATGTCTTTGAGGAATTTGATTTAGATTCTAACGAAGAAGTTGAGCATATCGGTAATTATAAAGATAAAACCTTTGTGGTTATTAAAAATGAGAATAATAGAATTGCAAGAACTTATCAATATGATAAGAAAAATGGTTATCTCCTAGATATCGAAATCGATGATATTTATCAAACCCCAAATGGCTTAAGACTTAATGGTATTCAAGTGAAAAAGAATTATATCTATGCGATATATTTTGTGAATGGGAGTTGTGAACTCGCAGTTTATACCTGGGATATGGAAAGAATCTTCCTTCAAGGGATCAATGTCAAAGAAGAAAACCAATTCTCCACGGATTACAATTATCAAGGAATATGCGAAATTAATGGAAAACTTTATTATTCCATCTCCTCATGGGTGGATTATATCGGTTTTGGATTATATCAAGTAAAGAGTCAATATTATGACGAAAAAGACACTTGCTTTACGATTACAATGGACACGAAAGGGGCAAGTGAGACATTTTTAAAACAAAAAGTATATTATGGAGAAATCGCAAAACTTCCATCTTTAAAACATACTTATAAAGACCCAAACACCAAAAGAGTGTACAATTTTGTCTTTGACAAATGGTATATAGATGAAAACACTTTGTTTGATTTAGACACCGAGATTAAACAAGATTATTACATCAAAGCGAAATGGACTTTTGAAGATTCATTCTTTGATATCAAAGAAAACGCAGACTTTAGAAAGAAAGGAACTGTCGGGCGTATTATGTCTTTTAACGTCCTTTCAGATGATTATAATAACAAACCCCCAGTTAGTGATGATCGGGCAAACGCCGCTTTTAATACGATTGAAAGATATCTTCCTGATGTCGTTGGACTCCAAGAATATGATGATGAGTGGTACGCTCAAGGGGATAGACTATTAGATGGATATGCGATAGTGAATAGAAACAATAATAAAGTAAGTGGGTACACTAATTACTGCACACTCGCATATAATACCTCCACGGTGAAACTAATTAGTTATGAGCAAATTAGATTAACCCCTAATGATAATGATAATTGTCGTAATCTCACTAAAGGATTATTTGAATTCATCGCTGGAGATTATATCGGCACTCAATTTATTGTGACCTCTAATCACTGGAACTTAACCGAAGCTGATAGAGTGAAACAAGCGAAATTAATCGCTAATTATTACAATACTTGGATGGAAGAATCACATTATCAAATTCCGGTCTTTATGACTGGGGACTGGAACTCCTCTGATAATTCTGAATCATATAACACTCTTTTAGAGAATGCGATTGATCTATATGACACCAAAGAAGCTGAAGATGTGGGATTAATATGTTCTGGATATCACTTGGGTAATGATATTAAAGTGAGCACGAAAGAAAGAACAACCACCAACGAAGCGTGTTGGTTATTAGGGACTGTTTCATTCCTTCCGAAGAATGTTAAAACAACCTCTTCAATTGATCATATTTTTGCTGATGTCTTTATTAGATCTTTATATGCAGATACAGTGCATAATAGAGAATCTTTATTAGCGTCTGACCATTCTCCAATCTACGCGGATTTGATGTGGTAGATAAATATTCAAAATAGTTGCTGGTTAAGCTTTAATTTAAGTCAATTGCATGGTTTATGTTTCAGGAGAAGCGCTAGAAGAGAAACCAGCAAAGTTTAAAGAGTTATATGAATAAAATTTTCCCCACTTAAGTGGGGAATTTCTTTTATTATCACTATAATTATGCTATAATATTATTAACAAAGAACTATCAACTCTCATTTTAGTGTAGCCAGTTGTTTATTGTTTTTTTCACACCTCCGCCCTTATTGCTTTCATAGAATAAGGGCTTTTTTTATTAATCTATGATTATTAATTTGCTATGGTTTTTATCAAGGAATGATTATATGAATGATAGATTCCTTAAAGGTGGGAGTAATTTCTAAAGAAGAACATGATAAAAAGAAAGAGGAGATTTTTGGTTAACTCCTCTTTTTATTATTCCGTTATTTCTTGATTCTCATCTTTCTTTTTGATGAAGGAATAGATGAGATTTTCTTTCATTAAAGCGCATAAAGCGATATAGATAATTGCATCGATTAAAACAATTACTCCGAGCTCTAAGACATGTAACCATGTTTGAGATAGATTTTTAAAGATGATTGGGAATAAGATATATAATCCTAATGTCACTCCCGCGATAACGATATTCGCGAAGAATAATTTTAAAGTATTTTTGTTGAACAACGCATCTTTAACCCAAGTCCAGGTTTTGATGATGAGGAAGATAAAAATGAGAACATCAGTTAACACCGTGCCGATGGCCACGCCTATCGCCGGATGCTCATTAAAGACAAATTTTCCTAAGACAACAGAAAGCGCACCATTTAGCAAAACTCCCAGCAAAAGGGCGATTAAATAATATTTTTCTTGTTTCATTGGGAGGAGGACTTGACCATAGATAATCTCTCCTAATGAATATGTTAACATCATCGTTCCTAAGGTCATTAAGACGATATATGAATCATTATATCCTCCTATAGAATTACCCACTAAATCGGTATTACCAGAGATGAGTGAACATATGGGTTTAGACAATATAATCATGGTGACAATCGCGGGGATAACAATAAACATACAAATGTTCATTGAATATTTGATGAGGTTCTTAAAGAAGAACTTATTTTCTTTGGAATAATAATAAGCACTTCTAGGAATAAAGACCGTTCCTAGATTAGAGATAATTCCAATAATAATATCAATTCCTTTGATACCGACAGAATATGAACCAACTTGTGATTTGCTTGGATCAATAAAGCCTAAGATGAAGGTATCGGTTTGATTAT
>CAJOQN010000047.1 GCA_905236535.1 uncultured Bacilli bacterium | reverse complement strand
TATGAAACCTGGAAAGTATATGGCAGAAGTGGTCAAGGAAGGTAAAAGAGTTCGTTGGCCAAAACGTGATGTCTTAATTCCTGCGATTATTGTGGTCATTGTGATTGCGGTCTTTGCGGCTTTAATTCTTTATGTTGAAGATTTAGCAGGTAACCGTTTAATCGAAATCTTAAAAACCGCATTCTCCGGAATGGGTGGAGGTAATTAGTCATGGCTGAAGAAATCAAATTAACCGAACAAGAACAAGCGATGAAAGAAAAGAGTCAAGCTAAAGGTTCTTTAGGACAAAAAGCTTGGTTCGTCGTCGTTACCTATTCCACTCATGAAAAGAAAGTGGAAAGCGACCTTTGGTCCAGAGCGAAATCCATGGGTATTGAAGATAAACTCTTCAGAACCGTGGTCGCTGAAGTTCCAACCCCTGTCATTCGTGATGGAGTGGACACTGGCAAGATCAAAATGAAAAACCTTTATCCAAAATACGTTTTTGTCGAGATGATTATGGATGAATGGGCATGGTATGTCGTTAGAAACACTCCAGGTGTTACCGGCTTCGTCGGATCTTCTGGTAAAGGAACAAAACCATTCCCTGTTCCAAGAGAACAAATTGAATCCGTTCTTAAGAGAATTGGTCAAGTTGATGAGTCTATGTATGATAGATATGCAGAAGGCGACTACATCAGAGTCATTCATGGCGCGCTTGAAGGTACCGAAGGTAGAATCCTTTCTATCGATAAGAGCACTGGTGCAGTTGAAATCGAAACCATCTTCTTTGGAAGAACCACAAAAGCAAGTGTGGACTTCTCTGAAATTGAAAAGATCCAATAATAATCTAATTTATTAAAATCCCTCTTATCTTTTGATAGGAGGTTTTTATAATGTAAATAAAGTATGAAAACATCAGTATCTTCGTGAAGTGACTGGTTTTAAATTTAAAGTTGGAAATCCAGTAACTTTTTCTTATCTTGTTTTAAAAACAAAAAACAATGAAATCGATAAATTATTGTTGCTGGGGTTCACTAACAAAGCCATAAAAAGCATCACTGATAATTTGTTATTAAAAAATCCTAAAATATATTTTGATATTTCTTTAGATGAATTTTTTCTAAAAGAGGCAAATGTTAAAAAACCGCCTAGATTGATGAGCGTCGCTCAGATAGGCGGAATTTTGCTTATTTCTTCTTTGTTTTCTTCTTAAGTTCAGCGTTTAAGGTATCACCGAATTTAGAGATGTCTTTTGTGGTGCCAACACAGTAAACTGTGTCACCACCTAAGATTTGGTCTCTTCCTGAAGGAATGAAGGAGGTACCATTTCTGACGATTAAGACGATGGAGACACCATATTTGAAGTTAGAGTTAATTTCAATTAAGGTCTTACCGACAAAGTCAGGATTGATTTGAATCGCGACGATGGAATATTTTTCGTCTAATTTATAGAAGTTACTATATGAGGTGTTATAGATTCTATTTGCTAAAGATTCACCTGCCATCTTTTGAGGGGCGATGGTTTCGGTTGCTCCTAAACGAAGGAAGATCTTTTCATAATATTCATCTTCAACACGGACGATGATTCTCTTAACTCCGAGCTCTTTTAATAAAACAGTGGTCAAAATACTTGCTTGTTGGTTTTCTCCAAAAGCCACAACTGCGACATTAACATCAGCGATGCCAAGCTCTTTTAAAGCTTGTTCGTTCGTGCTATCCGCGATAAAGACGGTTGGTAAATATTGAGCGACCTTTTGAACACTTTCTGGGTCATTATCAATGGCGATGACATCCGCGCTGTTGTTAACTAATTCTTCAACAACTGCTTGCCCGAATTGACCTAAACCGATAACTGCGACTGATTTTCTTGCCATAACTTAATCCTCCTAACCGATTAAGAAATCTTCTTCCACATAAGAGAAGCTCTTCGTGGATTTTTTATTTAAGTTTGTCTGTAAGACTTGGAACAAGGTCATTGGTCCTAATCTACCGACAAACATTAATAACGTAATGATAAGTTTAGAACCCCATAATAAATTTGGAGTCCAGTTTTGTGATAATCCCACTGTACCAAATGCTGAAAAGCATTCAAATAATAATATGCTACTAGCATCTTTATCTTCGTATATTGCGCGTCCAGATTCAATACCTGCGATTCCACAATAACAAATGATAACCACGGTGACCGCCACCGCGAGAAGGACCATCGCCTTGATGATACTTTGATTGGAATATGTTCTCTTAAACGCATGGACATCACGACCGGTGATAAAGGAGGCTAAAGAGATGACCACCATGAATAAAGTAGTGGTCTTCACACCACCCGCGGTACCAAGTGGGGAGGCCCCGATGAACATTAAAACACAGGAGACAATACGACCGCCTACTGAGAGATTCTCTTGATCATAAATAGCGAATCCGGCAGTTCTACAAGTGACACTTTGGAAAATAGCTTCCATCACATTCATCGGGTTTGTGCTCTTAAAACACTCAAAGCCCACGAACAATAATGTTCCACCAACAAGTAGGATAGCGGCCATCGTTAATGCTACCTTCGTGAAAGCTCTCCAAGAATGTGGCCTTTTGCCGGAGAAAACATCAAAGATGACTAAGAATGATATACCACCTAAGATGATTAATGTCATAATGACGACATTCATATATACATAAGCCCAACCTGGGAGAGAAGCAACAATAGTTCCACTTTCTCTTAATAAGGAGGTATTTCCTAAAATATCAAAACCTGCGTTATTGAAAGCGGAGACACTATGGAAGATTGATCTCCAAATAATATTGCTAATATTTGCGTCCTCAGTTTGCATAAATACAGGGATTAATAAACCAGTTCCAATAAGTTCGACACTAAAGGAAACAAGAATGATTTTTCTAACGAAGCTAACGACATTTCCAAAGGAAGTGGAGCCG
Source organism: uncultured Bacilli bacterium (assembly GCA_905236535.1). Lineage (GTDB taxonomy): Bacteria > Bacillota_I > Bacilli_A > RFN20 > CAG-826 > RGIG3315. Next base: position 2,334 of record CAJOQN010000047.1, on the reverse strand, counting down.
ACAGCTTGAGAGAGGAAGTTTCTATTTTTAAAGCTGATTTTGCGGTTGAAAATCGTCAAAAGGAAGGAAAGAACAGTAATAAATCCTAAACCTCCAATTTGAATCATTACTAAGACGGCGATTTGACCCGCTAGAGTCAATTGGTTAGCAATGCCATTACTAAAAGTGCATAATCCAGTAACGCATGTCGCGCTTACGCTTAAAAAGAAACAATCCACTAAATTGTTCCAGAAATTGGACCACGTATCAAAGTGAGGAGTGGTCTGAGAAAAAGGCATCAACAAAAAGATGGTCCCCACAAGAATGACCAACATAAAACTAAAGATAACAAGGAGGAATGGGTTTAATTCTTTGTTCTTCTTTAATGACGGATTAGTTTGAGCGAAACCTCTTTCCATAAGTGCTTTTTATTCTAACACTAGGAATATTTGTTGTCTATCTTTAGCAAATTACCGCTAGTAATTTGTCAAAGAAAATCATATTTATTTTCATGACTTTTAATCAATTTTTTAACTTCTCGTATTTTACTCAGTAGGTTATGAAATTCATATGTTTCACTCTTAAAAAACTGAAAATGTTTTAAAAACTATTTGCATTTAATATTTATTATTTGATACGATATACAAGCGTATTGCCGTTCACGCACACGAGAGAGTGGCGACAATAGGTAAAAATTAGTTTCGTGGAAGAGTTCGATTTCAACTCACACCACGACACGGACAAAATTCTAGAAAAAGGAGGAATAGTCACGTGAGCAAAAAAATCGCAAAAGTCGTGAAGATGGAGTTACCTGGCGGTGACGCAAAACCAGGACCAAAACTTGCATCTGCTGGTGTTAACATGGCGAAGTTCTGCACAGACTTCAATGCTAAGACCGCTGAAAGACGTGGAACCCTCGTTCCTGTCATCATCACAGCATTCGAAGACAAATCATATGAGTTTGTCATCAAGACCTCTCCAGTCTCAGGTCTCTTATTAAAAGCGGCTGGAATTCAAAAAGGCGCTGCCAATCCTAAGAAAGAAACTGTCGGTTCTGTGACCAGAGCCCAAGTTAGAGAAATCGCGGAATACAAACTTCCAGATCTCAATTGCGACGACATTGAAGCCGCGATGAGAGTGGTTGAAGGTTCGGCCCGTTCCCTTGGCATCGCTATCAAGGACTAAGGAGGAGTGAGCAATGAAAAGAAGCAAAAAATATCAAGCTGCTGCTGCCTTAGTTGATGCAAACAAAGTCTACAGCATTGAAGAAGCTGTCGAATTAGTCAAAAAGACTTCCACAGTTAAATTCGATGCCACAGTCGATGTTTCCATTAGACTTAATGTCGATCCTAAAAAGGCCGATCAACAAGTGAGAGGAACTCTCGTGCTCCCACATGGTAATGGCAAAACTAAAACAGTCTTAGCTATTACTGATCGTACCGAAGAAGCAAAAGCCGCTGGCGCCGACTTCGTTGGTGGCAAAGAAATGCTTGAAAAAATCCAAAAGGAAAACTGGTTTGGATTTGATGTCTTAGTCGCAACCCCAAATATGATGGGTGAAATCGGTAAACTTGGCCGTGTCTTAGGTCCTAAAGGCTTAATGCCAAACCCAAAGACTGGCACAGTTAATCCTGATATTGCTAAAGCGATTACTGAAATCAAAGCCGGTAAAGTTGAGTATCGTACTGACAAAGAAGCAAATATGCATGTTTCTATCGGCCGTGTCTCCTTCGAAGATCAAAAGCTCGCTGAGAACTTGAACGCTCTCGTCGAAGCCATCATCAAGGCCAGACCTGCTGTTGTCAAAGGTACCTACATTAAGTCCGCAGCCATCCATACGACCATGGGTCCAGCTGTGAAATTAAATATTGCTGGTCGTTAATCAAAATAGATTTCAATATACCATAGACCGCAACGGGCGAAGCAGCCTTAATCATGTTGCCGAGGTGTAAGAATAAACTTAATATTCTACCATCCGTATATTGGAGCCTCAAAAACACACAATTTTAGAAAAAAGGAGGTCAAGAAGATGAATAAAGAAGTCTTACAAGCTAAGAGTGAAGTCGTTAATGAAATCGTTAATAGATCTCAAGAAAACGCAACTTTAGTCATCGTTACTTACCATGGTCTTTCCGTGGATAAGCTCCAAGAACTCCGTCGCGCTTTGAAGAAAGAAAACGCTTCATTATCCGTTTACAAGAACTCACTTGTTGAACGCGCGGTCGATCAACTTGGTTATAACGAATTAAATGACTTACTTGCTGGTCCAAATGCTTACATTTTCTGCAAAGAACCATTAGCAAGCTTAAAAGTTATCACTAAATACGCAAAAAGATTTAAAGACACCTTCACCAT
>CAJOQN010000046.1 GCA_905236535.1 uncultured Bacilli bacterium | reverse complement strand
GAAAAAGGTTTCTTAACAATTTATTTGTTAAGTCTAAAACGTAAATTAAAAGGGGCTAAGTCACCTTATAGGTTTCTTAACAGCCCCATTTTTATTTTGCCTTTCATTTTAATAACTATTAAAAAGCAAAGTTAAATGATGATTTTTAGATTATTAATTTATAATATATTCATATGCAAATCACTCAATATAACGAATCTAATTATTCATTTATTAAGGTTGTTAATGAAGTAGATTTTTCTATTATCCTATGTGATTTAGGAGCAAGTATCTATTCAATTGTTTTTGAGGATAAAGAAATGACTTATGTTCCTGAATCGTTAGATGTATGGTTTAAAAATAATGTATACCATGGAAAGACCATTGGAAGAATTCCTAATCGTGTTAAAGGAAACAAAGTCATCGTTGATGATAAAGAATATATTTTAGAGCGCAACGAAGGAGAAAACACTCTTCATGGCGGACTTCATGGATTAAATAGCAAAGTCTTTGATTATGAAATTGAAGAGGAAGACGGATATATAAATGTTGTCTTTAGATATACGATGAAAGATTTAGAAGATGGACTCCCTGGAGACACTCCGATTCAAGTTGTGTACACGATTTATGAAGACAAGTCCGAGATAAAATTAGAGTTCTTCGCTAAGGCAAATAAGAAAACTATATTTGGCTTAATTAACCATGCTTATTTCAATTTAGGAGAAGAGGATTTATCGACTTTATCGATGAGAATTAGAGCCTCTAATTATTTAGAGGTCAACCCTAATGATTTGCTTCAAATTGGCAAAAAACCTTGCAAAAACTGCCTAAATTTCAAAGAATTTAAGCCAATTAATCAAGATATTAACGACGAATATTTGATTAATAGCAGGACCAATGGATATGATCACCAATTCTATTTTGATGTCATAGATCCATCTTTAGATCAATTTTCATTAAGAAGTTCCAATATTCAAATGGATGTTTACACCGATTTTAGTTGTGTTCAAATTTATAGCGATAATTATGAAGACTCAAAAGGTCGTGGGACTGATAAATTAAGAAGAAGAGCGGTTGCGGTGGAGCCACAAGAAAGTCACGAATGTCTGCATTATTTAAATGTTGGTGAACTATATCATCATTTTGTGATATATAAATTTAGGAAAATATAATTATGGAGCATTTATATCAAAAGTTTTTGAAATTATTTAATAGAGAAGCTGAGCATATCTTTTCTTGTGGTGGTCGTTTTGAGATTTTAGGGAATCATACTGACCATAACCACGGTTTATGTTTGGCCGCGACTTGCTCTTTAGCTATCACCGCTTCGGTGGGTAGGAATAACACAAACACTGTGAGTGTGGTATCAGAAGGATACAAACCATCAATTATTGATTTGAATGATCTAGAACCTCATAAAGAAGAATCTTTTTCTTCCGCCTCTTTGGTTAGAGGCATCGCTCGTTATCTTAAAGATAATGGCTATAATATTGGTGGCTTTGATGTATTTTCAACATCGACGATATTCCCAGGCGCGGGAGTTTCTTCAAGCGCGGCTTTTGAATTATTGATTGGAGAGATTTTTAACGCCTTATATAACAATGATTCCATTGACAAAATGGTCTTATGTAAAGGTGGTCAATGGGCTGAGAATAATTACTTCGGTAAGAAGAGTGGTCTATTGGACCAAATCGGCGTGGGATATGGCAATATTGTCAAAATTGATTTTGAAGATATCAAAAACCCCCAAGTTGAAGAAATCGAATTCCCATTTAAAGATTTGCATTTTGTGATTGTCAACACTGGTGGAAGCCATGCGGAATTAAGCGACCTCTATAGCGCAATTCCATTGGATATGTATAACACCGCAAAAAAGATGGGACATAGCTTCTTAAGAGAAGGTTCTTTAACAGAATTAGAAGCTCATAAAAATGAATTAAGCGAGATTGAATATTCTCGTTCCCTTCATTTCTATCATGAAAATGAAAGAGTTAGACAAGCAATCAAAGCTTTAAACAATAAAGATGAAAAAGGTTTCTTAGATGCGATTAATGCCTCAAGAGAATCATCCACTAAATATTTAAAGAATATGATGGTGGAAGATAATTATAAAGGCTCACCGCTTGAAGCGACCGATTTAGCGATGAAAATCATGGAAGGGAAAGGGGCTTGTAAGATTAATGGAGGTGGCTTTGCTGGCTCTATTATCTGTGTCGTTCCGGATAAATATTTAGAGACATTTATGGCTAAGATGGGTAAAAAATATTCTTTAAAGAATGTCAAAGAAGTCTATGTGAGAGAAAAAGGACCTTTGATTGAGCAATAAAAAATAGGCTTTTAGCCTATATATAATTAAGTAATTCAAGAGGAGATTGGATTTGTGTCACTTTATAATGATATTCATCCATCTCCTTTTTGGTTCGATATCCATATGTTACAAGGATGACATCAACATTTGAATTAAAAGCAAAATCGTAATCGACATTTGTGTCTCCTACATATAAAGCTTCATCATTATTGATGTTTAATTCTTTTAAGACATGATTAAACATTTCAGCATCTGGCTTCTTTTTTAATCCGTCAACATCCCCTTGAATATAATCAAAGATATTTGGGTAAAAATAATTAATTAAATCTTTTGAAATATAATCAAGCTTATTGGTGATAACCGCGAGTTTATAACCTTTATCTTTTAATGTTAATAAGGTCTTAAGCATTCCATTATATGGAAGAGTGTTATCTTTATAATGTTCTTTATAACACTCTCTAAAGATTCTTAAGACTTCTTGATAATTAGGATTATTGATTCCATCAGGAATACACCTTTGAATTAAGACACGGACCCCGTTTCCAATCGCTTTTCTAACTTCTTCAAGGCTCTTATTTGGATAATTAAAATAATTTAATGCGTGATTGACCGCGTTGCTTAAATCTTTAAGAGTGTGTAATAAAGTGCCATCGAGATCAAAGGCGATTAGTTTTTTCATTTTATCTTTTCTATTACTGAAGCGATATCTTCATTGATGACGAGATCCGCTTGTGAGTCATAGGTTGTTTCACTCTTATTAATTAAAACAAGATATTTGCCTTTAAAATATCGAACGAATGAGGCTGCGGGATACACAGTTAAAGATGTTCCAATAACAATCATGACATCACAAGTCATAATAGCGTTTAAAGCATATTGGATAGTCATTTCATCTAAACCCTCTTCATATAAAACAACATCAGGTTTAATAATACCTCCACATTTTTCACAGCGGGGGACTCCATCTTGTTTTAAAACATAATCTAAATCATAGAATTTATTACAATCTTCGCAGTAGTTGCGGTGGATAGAACCATGGAGTTCATACACTCTTTTGGAACCACCTGCTTGATGTAATCCATCAATATTTTGCGTGACCACCGTGATATTCTTTCCTTGTTTTTCTAAATCGCCGAAATATGTATGAGCGATATTTGGCTTCGCTTTTGGATAGCACATTTTAGCCTTATAGAATTCATAGAATTCTTCCGTGTGCTGATAAAAGAAGTGATGGGAGATTATTTCTTCAGGGGGATAACCTTGTTTTGTCTTTTGATTATATAAGCCAGAAGCGCTTCTAAAATCAGGTATCCCAGATGGAACCGAAATACCCGCGCCGGTAAAAACAACGATGCTATTCGCACCTTTGATGATTGATTTTAAAATGTCATATTTAGAAAAATTACTCATTGGCTTCTTTAATAAATAAATCGTTATTATTTTTCTTTGAAATTGTTCTCATCACTAAGATGACACTTGGAGTAAGGAAGATAGCCACTCCCAATTCGATGAGGAAGTTGATTCCTATCAGGACGAGGAAGATAAATCCAATTAATTGTTCTTGGCTCCCAGCCCAGGTGGTCATCAATTCTTTAAAGATGGTGAAACATCCAATCGTGAAGATGCCGGTATTAATAATGGGAATAATGATTGAACAGACAAAAATTCCCGGAATTATAGCTTTATTTTTGAATAATTTGAATAAAAATCCTGAGGCTAAACCTGCAAGTGTTGTTTTTAATAAACAGATGATAATCGTGGCCCACGGATTATAAGCCATAAAGGCTCCTGCTCCTGGAATGACCATCAAGCCAGTCACAAATCCTAAGAAGGCTCCCACTGCTGGGCCATAAAGAATTGCGCCGATGGCAACAGGTAATAATGATAAGTTGATTGAGGCTCCACCGATATTGATATAGTTACCGATGAATTGAAAGATAACGATGAGGGCCAATAAGATAGCGGACCCTGTTATCTTGCGAACGGAATTGGTTTTCATTTTGTGCTCCTTTGGGCCCAGAGGGTCCCATAGACCGATTACATTATATCAAATTAAAAATTTTTTGATATAATAAATAAAAGTCCAAAGGAGTTAGGCATATGAAGATTTATAGATCTACTAACACAAAAAACATTTTGTTATCTTTACTTGAAAATGAACCATTAGCAATTGATGATTTAAAAGAACTTAAAGGTAACACCACCGATGCGGCTTTAGAGAAACATGTCCCAGTGATGGAATTGGACGGCAACAATCTTTTGGTGAAAGTTGGTTCTGTCGCTCACCCAATGCTTCCCGAACATCACATTTCCTTTATCTTAGTGGAAACTAATATGGGATTATTAATCGCTAATCTCAAAGTGAGTGAACCCGCGGAAGCGAGATTCCTTCTTAGAGAAAACGAAGAAGTTCAAGCCGTTTATGAATACTGTAATCTTCATGGCCTTTGGAAATTAGAAAAATAATATTTTAAAATATCGAGGTTTTACTAATGAAAATGAATAAAATTTTGCTTTTTTCTCTTGCTTCAATTGTGGCAAGCACCTTAGCCTCTTGCGGTCATAAACAAGATGTTAAGAAGAAAGATAATGTCAATATTATTATGGCTTGTGCGACTATTCCTCCAGTAATGGCCGCTTTAGAATCTTTTAAAAATGAAGATCCAACCTATGCGTGGATTGAAAGAGGAAAGACATATCCTGGTATTGACCAAACCAACTTTATCAATTTAGGTTTTGACACTAATACGAATGGTAATGGTCTTGTCAAAACTGGTGATGGTGCATATGATGGCTACACCCCCACCGTCAATAAGATGAAGGAATTAAAAGAAGAGAATCCAAATCTTCACTTCTCTATTTATGGAACAGACTACAAAGTCCTTTCTAGTGTTGCCGCTGCTTTTGAAGCGGGATTGGACGAATCACACTTCACTATTTATATGGTGGAAGATGGAAGTGGGACTTACGCTTATTTAAATAAAAATCTTATCGCTGGTAAAACCTTAGAACAATCTAACAGCCAATATCAAAAAGATATCACGGCAGCTTATAACTTATATAATCAAGCAAAAGAAAATTATCTAGTTTTAAAGACCAGCACTTATTTTGATCAATATGTCGCTGGTTATCCATATACTTTTGCTTTATCGACAAAACCTAATTTTGTTCACATCGTTCAAAGTGAAATCAAACTTAGAAAATCTCTAGGTTCACTCACCAACTCTTTAGTGGGTCAAGCTTATCTAGGAGAGAAAAACGCTCAATATAAAGCCAATGTCTCTTATAAATCCATCTCTTCTTGCTATAACGCATTAAGCGAAGAACAAAAGAATGCCTATTTAACACTTGTGTTAGGCCAATATAAAGAAGCGATTGATGAAGCGGTTCATAGAACCACTTTAGATGATGGGGTCACTCAAGTCCCTTCTAAGAAATTAATCTTTATCGGTACCAGAATGAGACAATCTTCAATGGGTATCGCTCCAAGCTTTACATATGCTGATTTAGTGAGTTCATATTCCGCCTTAAATGTTAAATATAAAGATGTCTTCAGCACCGAAGCGGATTATACCGCTGTTTATAATTATTTGATGAACGCGGATAATTATGAAGAGGGATGGAAGAACAACCCTGAAGTTGTTCAAAAAATTGTGGTTTCAGCTTTAAATCACTATATGGGTTATGTCTTCAACCTTAAATTCACATATCGTATGTATGGAAGCACCTATGACATCATTGTCAAAGGTCATCCAAGTGAAGTTATTGATGATACTGAGAAGTGGTCATATTCCGTTGAACACGAGGGTGTGACTTATAAATATAACGAATTTATGAATAGTCTTGCCAAATTCTTCCATAATAGTGATAGTGAAGGTAAATTCTGTAAACTTATTCCTAATGGAATCGCTGCGGAAAATCTTGCTTACTTAAACTATGACCATGTAGTGGGTGGACTCTCTTCCTCTACATACACTGGCTATGATTCTAATGTTCCAGTTCTTTATATGCTCCAAGATGCGGGTAGCTTCAATAGTGAATTTAAGAATTCACAAAGCGATTCAATCTTAACCGAAAGATATGAAGAAGGGACCTTAGATGGTAAATGTGGCAATGATGATGTTGAACATACTTACTATAACAGAGGAACCCTTTATAAAGCTTTAAGTGATTATTACACCGCGAAAGCAGAAAGTGATGTGAATACTCACTTTAAAGATTATTATCTAGGTTTATATAACACTGCTTTAAGCGCTGCGGTTCATGGTGAAGAAGTTACCGGCTATAGTTTCAATCGATTTGGCATCCTTGTTAACGCGAATCAATAATTTTAATCCCCTCTTAGTGTGAGGGGATTTTTAAAGCATATTATTATTTATCTTTTTATCTTTTTGATACACTAACATCATGAAAAAGAAATATGAAGTAAATGGGATGATGTGTGCGGCATGTCAGGCCCTTGTTGATAATGCGGTGAGGAATATTAATGGAGTCAACTCTGTTAATGTCTCTTTGCTTGCAAAGAATATGGTCGTCGACTTTGATGAAAGCAAAGTAAATGATGACGATATTATTTCGGCGGTTGATAAAGCTGGTTATTCCGCTTGTGTCTTTGTGAATGAATCAATAAGAGCAATCCAAGAAAAAAGAAAAAAAGTTCTACGCACCCAATTGGTGAAATTATTAATTTCGATTTTCCTATTATTAGGATTAATGGTTTTTTCTATGGGCCCAATGATTCCTGCTATTATGGAAAGAATTGATGGCTTGGTGAACACTAATATTTCTTTATATTACTTCATCATGATTTTAAATATCTCGATGCAGTTTGTCTTTCTTATCCCCATTGTTATTCTTAATTGGCATCATTATTCATCTGGTTATAAATCATTATTTTCTCTTCATCCAAATATGGATGCTTTAGTGGCCTTAGGATCAACGGCCTCAATGGTATATGGATTATACGCTTTTGCGATGATAGTTATTGGGACTATTAATCATAATCCAGACATGGTCATGAATTATTCGATGAACATCTATGTGGAATCCGCAGCGATGATTCCAGTCTTTATTTCCTTAGGGAAATATTTTGAAGCTAAATCCACCGAAAAGACGACCTCAAGCATCGCTTCTTTGATGGCCTTAACTCCAGAGACTGCTTTATTAATTAAAGGCGATGAAATTATAGAAGTGGTCACTGAATCACTGAACGAAGGAGATATCGTTTTAGTAAAAGAAGGGCAATCAATTCCAACCGATGGATATATTGTTGATGGCCATTCTAATATTGATGAATCCGCTTTAACTGGCGAGTCAATACCGGTCTTTAAACAAATTGGAGATAAAGTTATCGGGGCGACAATTAATGTGGATGGTTCATTTAAATATCGCGTTAGTGAAGTTGGTAAAGATTCAACGATGGGGAAGATTGTTGCTTTAGTTGAAGAAGCATCTTCTAGCAAAGCTCCAATCGCGAGAATCGCTGATAAGATTTCTAGTGTCTTTGTTCCAGTTGTTATTGGAATCTCTATATTAGTTTTTATATTATGGCTCATCCTTACTTGGAATGGTTTAGCTGGAGCTTCTCATCCAGATATTAATCTCTCGCTTCAATTAGCGATTAGTGTTTTAGTTATTTCTTGTCCTTGCGCTTTAGGCTTAGCTACACCCGTCGCTATTATGGTGGGAACTGGTAAAGGAGCGGAAAATGGCATCTTGATTAAAAACGCTGTGTCCTTTGAAACTTTAAATAAAACTGATTATGTCTTATTAGATAAAACCGGAACTCTAACGACCGGTAAAATGTCTGTTAAAGATTACAAAACATATGGTGTTAGTGATAATGAATTATTTTCCGTTGCTTATTCTTTAGAATCATTAAGCAATCATCCATTATCTAAGGCGATTGTTGAAACCTCTATAAAAATGGGGATTCAATTAATAAGTCCTAAAACTTTCACTTCGATTCCAGGAAAAGGAATTATTGGAAGCGATGTTGTTATTGGTAACAAAGCTTTGATGGATGAAAACAAGATTGATATCACTAATCATTTAGAGGATAGTGATAGCTTTGGAAATAAAGGATACACCAGTATCTATGTCGCTAAACAAGGGGTTTTAATTGGTATTATTGCCGTTGGTGATACCTTAAAAGAAAATGCTTTAAACTTCGTAAAAACGCTGCAAAAAGACCATAAAAAAGTGGGAATTGTCACTGGGGATAATGAAAGAAGTACGAACTACATTGCCTCACTTTTAGGGGTTGATGAAGTCTATTTCAATGTTCTTCCTAACGAAAAAGAAAACATTGTTGAAAAATTAATTGATGAAGGTCATATCGTTGCGATGATCGGTGATGGAATTAATGATGCGCCGGCATTAAGCAAAGCCCATGTTGGGATTTCGGTGGGGGCTGGTAGTGACATCGCTATTGATTCCAGTGATATTGTTTTAGCAAGATCATCTCTAGGTGATGCCTTAAATGCTTTTAAGTTATCAAGAAGAGTGGTTAGAAATATCAAAGAGAATTTATCTTGGGCTTTCTTTTATAACCTTATCTTGATTCCTTTAGCAGCAGGTGCTTTATATATGATAAATGTGACTCCTAACTGGTTTACTGGTTTCCAACCCCATTTAGTGTTGACCCCGATGATTGCCAGTATTGCGATGTCTTTATCATCAATAACCGTAGTTTTAAATGCTTTACGCTTAAAAATAATGAAATAAGGAGAAACAATTATGCTATTTTGTAAAAACGTGATTCAAAAAGTGAAGATTGAAGGAATGATGTGCGAGCATTGTGCGATGCGAGTTAAAGCCATTCTTGAAGAATTAGATGGTGCCAAATGTGTTAAAGTTACTTTGAAAGATGGACTCGCAGAAATTAAGTCAAAAGAAGGCATTTCCGAAGAAGTTTTAAAGAACACCATTGAAAAAGCGGGATATAAATTTTTAGGCCTTAAATAATGATTAAGATTCCGATTTTGTTTGAACGAGATTCTTTAACATCGAAGGCATTTGAAAAAGTGGACGCTTCTTTAAGCCACGGGAACTTTTAAAAGAAAAAAAGATAAAACACTACTCTCCAAAAAGAATATTTTAGATATAAAAAATTGTTTACCACGGTTCTAAAGATATAATAACTAAACCTGTATTTGGATTTGCTAACAAATATGAAATAGATTTAAATGATTTATCGATTTTTGATTTAAGCGAAAAAAATACTGCGTCTTACAACGGCTTACCATATTACTGACCTTTCTATTTTATCAAGGGTTCCTCTAAGAATTATTGAGAGATACAATCAAAGAAAAATCGACATCAACAAGGCTGGGGTAGATAGCCTATTTTCTTTAGCAAAGGCTTTAGCGCTCACCAACACTTTTAACATCCCTTATTTAGTGTTTGTTTTAATTTATATTTTTAAATATAATTGTTTATGAGGTCTTAGATATATGAAGAAAAGAAGCACAATTATGATTACCGCTTTATCGGGGATCGGCCTTTCTCTTGGCCTATTAGCAGGAGTCTCTTTAATAAACAACAACTCCGGAACTTTTGTCACCAGTGGCAATCGCGCTCCAATTAAATTAAAGCCAATGGTCAAACCAAGTGACCCTCTTTATAGCAGCAAGCAATACATCTCGATGAATCATGTCGGAGATATTGAATCCACATGGGAACGTTTCACTGGTGAAGGTGTTACCATCGCCGTTATTGATACTGGTATTGAAGCGGATCATGAAGATTTCAAATCCGGTCAAATCTTAGAGACATCTAGATATTATTACACCGAATGGAGTTCTAATGATTCTTATAAGGTATATTATAAAGCCGCTAGCGATTACGGAATGAGTGTGCTCTCCCATGATTGGGATTCTGATTATAGTGAATGGAGCACTCACGGCTCTAATGTTGCTGGTAGTGCAGCCGCTAGCATGAACGCTGTCGGAACCGTTGGTATCGCTCCTAACGCTAAGATTCTAGCTTTAAAAATTGATTTCTATGATCCTTCTATCAGCGCAGCGATTAAATATGCCGCTGACCAAGGCGCGGATATTATCAACATGTCCTTAGGGGGATATGAAGATAGTTTTGACTATACATATGACGGAGAAACTTATCACGAAGAAGGTTATGAAGGTACTTCAACCGCCTTTGCATCCGCGATTAATTATGCTTATAACAAAGGTTGTATTGTTGTTGCCGCTGCCGGCAATGAAAATACTTCAACATATTCTTATCCAGCAAGTAACAATCATGTTATCGGTGTTGGAGCTTTAGAAAGAAATACCGGAAGTACCCGCGCTGATTTCTCTAACTATAATAAGAACACTGATACCGCAAGCGGTAATCACAACGTCGATGTTGTCGCTCCTGGATATGTTCATGCCCCAGGTGCTTATGGCACAAAATCAAACAAGACCTTAAGTTATGATGAAACGCAAGGAACCTCATTCTCTTCCCCAATTGTGGCGGGAGCCGCTGCTTTATGGAAAGAAAAATATCCAAATGGCACCCCAGATGAATTTATGGCCGATTTAGCAGAAAAATCAGTCGATATTGGTGCTACAGGTTGGGATAAAACCTTTGGTTATGGAGCTTTAGATGTTGCTAAACTCCTCGATATTGGAAGTGAAACAATTTACTTTAAAAATAATGAAAAGAGTGTGGCCACCAATACTTCAAGCGTGGAGATTCAAGGTCACTCCTCAAGTAAAGTTACAAGTTGGATTTCCTCTAATCCAAGTGTCGCGACTATCAGTGGTTCAACAGGCTCTGCTGGTGATTTCACCGCAACAGCCACCGTTTTAGGAGTTGGTCAAACCATCATTACCGCTACCAACGAAGATGGTGATAGTGCAACCTTTACTTTAAATGTTTCTCAATATGTTCCAGTTACTGCTATTAACACCACATTAGCCAGCGGAAGTGAAGTGGAAGTTGGAAAGAAAATTAATATCGGTGCAAGCGTTTATCCAACTAACGCCACCGAACAAATGATTCTTTACGAATCTGAAGATGAAACCGTTGCCACTATTGATGACGATGGCATCGTCAAAGGCATAAATGAAGGTGAAACCGACATCTATATGATGGCGGATAATGATGTTGAACTTGAATGGCATGTCAAAGTCGTTCCTTCAACTGCTGAGGATTATCTAATCACCTTTAGCGATAATGGTAGTGACGCACCTTCGGAAACATCTAATTTCCTCACCTATATTACTGAAGGTGCAGATTTAGTGAATTCCACAAATGGAACAAAAGCTTTTAAAGGAACAGTGGGCGTCAAACTTGGTTCTGGTAGCGCAAGTGGTTCCATCACCCTCAATTTAAAAGAAGAATATGATATTACTAGTGTTACTTTAAATGCTAAGCAATATGGTTCAGATACTGGCTATCTCATGGTTAATGGTCACTCCGCAACTTCTGGCAGTTTGGGTTCTGTTTTAAGTGACCTCGTCTTTAATTTCAGCCAAACAACTGGTGTTATTACCGTTGCGACAAGCGCTAAGAGAGCGTATCTTAAATCTATTACTATTCACGCTGAGCCCAAAGCTATCGTTCCAGTTGAATCTGTTTCGTTAGACACTAATGAATTAGGTTTATTCGAAGGACAAAGTGATACTTTAGTGGCCACTGTTTTCCCAAGCAATGCTTCCGATCAAACTGTCACCTGGTCATCAAATAATGAAAATGTTGCCACTGTTTCGAGTAGTGGTAAAATCACCGCTATTAAACCTGGTACTGCCCGTATTACTGTCACAACCACAGATGGTGGATATACCGATTTTTGTGATGTGATTGTCTCCTTTTATAATTCTATTAAGAAAGCTTATGATGATCGATATGCGGATGATAGCGATGTAAGTTGTGATATCTATGGTCTTTATATGGGCTATACCATCGATACAAAAAGTGATTCATCATTAAGATACAACATATATGTTGGAAATGGAAAATACGGCATTGTGGTTTATAATTATGCGACCGCTCCAACATGGACTCCTTTTGAAACAGCATTACATATCAGTGGCACGGTTACTGAATATTCATATCTTTATGAAATTAAGAGTAACGCTTCAATTAACGTAGTTACTGATTCAACAAGTTTGAATAAAATTGAACCAATTGTCACTTATCATATTAATGGCACCGAAGATCCCACAACATTTGCGGGGCAAATTCTTGCTAGTAGAAGTGCGATTGTCAGTGGTATTGTGACCGATATCAGTGGAAATATTGACTCCTCCGCTGATACTACCATTACTGTTGAATTAGCAAATGGAAAAACAACGACAGTTTTCATTAAGAAAAATGCTTCTAATCTCTCTGAATTAAAAGCCGCCATTTCTTTAAACGAAGAAATTAATGTTAAAGGATTTACCGGTATCCATGTTACAAGTGGGAAATCATCCTTCCAGCTTGTTGCTCCCGAACTCATAGAGATTGATGATACTTATACTGCAGAATTGTTTGCACAAGATTTATTAGAGGCAACAAATTCTATTTGTGCGGATAATGGCGCAAGCAATCACTCCGGTGCTTTATCTTCGGTTTGGGTGAACTTAGAACAAAATAAATTCGCGACCTTATCAAACGCGGAAAGAGATATCTTAAAGAACACCATTCCTAACGCTAATGGAAGTGTCATTGAAGAAGCAATGGCGAGATATGACCACATCTGCATTAGATATGGATTGAATGATTTCATCGATCGTGGAGTCTCTTCTTCCAATAACCAGCTCATCCAATTCAACGCTAATAATTATTCATTCATCATCATTATTATCGCTTTAATTGGTGCTGTTTCGTTGGGTGGATATTTCATCGTTAGAAGAAAAAGAACATATTAATTAACAAATTCAAAGCCCGATTAAATCGGGTCTTTTCTTTTAGCCATTGCTTTTGTATAATAAACGGCATAGGAGAAAATGAATTATGAAACTTAACAAATTATTACTCACAACGTCAGTCTTTATTTTAGGTTTAAGCGCTTGTAACAACGCTTCAAAAAAAGTTGAACCATTAGTGGTTTATGAAGCTTATGGAACCGCGACTGGTTTTCCAACAGAGATCGTCAACACTTTTAAAGAAACTTATGGTTTTGACTGCGACATTCCTTCCATTGGAAGCGAAACCGCTGAATGGGAATACGAGGTCGGCCCTGATCTTTTATATTGTTACAACGCTTTGTACTTAAAAACTGAAGATAATGGCACACCCGGTACCGATGCTTTGGAAGATGCTTATCTTGCCACTTTAACCGAAAAAGGCATCACCGTTGATGATACCTATTATGATGATTATGGTTATATGGTTTATGATGAAAACGACACAGTACTACTAGAATTTTATTCATATAATAGTAAATTTTGCCTTTATGCATTTGCGTACACTGAAGAAACAGAATCTTTTCCAACCGACTATCTCAATAGATTCCTTGCATTGTTAGAAGTTAAAGAAAGAAATATTCCTGCTCCACAAAATGCCGAAGGTACAAAATGGCATTATGTCGCGAGCAGCATTGCATTTACTGCATGGGTTGATGATGATGGTACTCCTGGAACAGATGCAATCGAAGATTCTTACAAACTCGCTTTAGAAAAGGCTGGTTGGACCATCGATGATAGTGATTATGAGTATGCAGGCTATTATGCTACTAAAGATGTTCTTGAAATCTGCTTCTATTCATGGGAAGGTTATTTCAACATCGACATTTACCTTCAAGATTCAGAAGCTGCTGAGTTATAATCTAATTTTCACTAAAATTTAAAAATGCGGGCAAATTGCTCGTATTTTTGTTGTTTTTCTTAGATTCCTAATGTTCCTTGACGAATCTTTTTTAAATATTGTTCGCCGATTTCAAGAGTGACAATTGCTTCGGCAAATGCGATGGAATGACCCATTGAACGACCGGTCACAAGATTACCATCTGTCACCACTCCAGTGTCAACCCATTCTCCATCCCCTCTTTGGAAACCTGGGAAGCAAGTGTATCTTTTATTATCCAAATATCCGAGATCTCCAAGAACCGATGGGGCTGCACATATCGCATGGACATGCTTGTTAAGTGCGAACATCTTTTTAATAACATCTTTATCTAATTTGCTTTCAGAGATATTGTCCACACCCTTTTTTCCACCAGGGAGAATGCAAAAATCATATTCGTTAAGGTTGAGGTCTTTTAATAAAGCATCAGCTTTTATAACCACTCCCGCGGAAGAGACAACATCTAAATGTTTACCTCCTGCAAGGGTTATTTCAATTTGTCCGCTTCGTCTTAAAATATCGTGAGTGATTAAGGCTTCACATTCTTCAAAACCATCTTCTAAGATAATAAAACACTTCTTCATATTCATCCCTCTTTGCTTTTTTATAATATAAAATATACAATATTTTCATGAAACTTTTGGTTAGTGAATATAGATATTATATCGATTATGGAAAAGAAAGTTCAAACAAAGAACTCATCTCCCAAGAATATCATTTAACTAAAGGGCACATCTTATTTCCTGGACATTCTAAAGATATTGAATATTCCAAATTCATCGAAGTCGTGGATATTCAAGACAATCAAGTCCTTCTTAAAGTGCATCAAGAAAAAGATATCAAATTAACTTATATGAAAGAAGAATGGTTTATCTTTCATTTCCCCATCAGTGCGAGAATTACATACCGTTATAAATTTACTTTAGTAAAGGAGCAAGAAAATGAATAAAAGATTTATCTTATTGGCCTTGACTAGTTCATTGTTGTTCACTAGTTGTTCTGCCCCATTCATCGAAATCGAAGATTCTGATAACACTCCTCATGAATATTTAGATGAACGCGATTACCAATATGAAAACAAATTAGAGAAACCTTCAAATGTTGTTAACAACATTGACGATTTACGAGCGATTACTGATTATTATGCTTTCTATAAAGTTCCAAGGTTCACGGTTGATGTATCTAATTATATTTTTTACACCTCTAACAAGTCGATTAATGAAGAGATAAATTATCTTTATTGGTATGGAGAACTAGTTAATGGAGTGATGGGAATCACCGCGAAAGCTTTAAATAAGCGAACATGGGAAATCAATTATGTTTTCTATCATAATTTCCATATTAATGCGAACGAGACTTATCCAATCATGAAAGATTATTTCTATACCACCCCAAGTGGTAAAAGGGCAAGTGATTATAATGATTTTGCCACCGAGGATGAATCTAAACCAATTTGTGATGTGGCGAGCAGTCAACAACTTTGGTATGCGGCGGAGCATGGATATCGAATTAATCCTCTTCCAGGCACTCCAGCGGAAAATTATTATAACCAAAGCAAAACGATTTTAAGAGATATCATATCTAATGATATGACTGATTATCAAAAGACCGCGGTTATCTATGATTATATCGAGCATCACTCCACCTATTGTTACGAAGCTTTGAATGCTTTAGAAAGTGAAGATCCAGTGAATTTCCCCGACAAATATTGTGCGGAATACAAAGCTTTTTTCCTCGAAGGTTTCTTTGATAACCACACGGTCGTTTGTGATGGCTATTCCAAGGTTATGACCTTATGGAGCAGAATGGAAGGAATTGAAGTGGTCCGTGGTTCTGGAACTTCAGACAAAAGATGGGTTTCAAAAGAAGTCGCGGGTCACGCTTATTGTTATGTTCCATACGAAGGTGAATATTATCTTGCCTGTCCGACTTGGGGACAACGCGTTTTAAAAAACGGAAAGACCGTCACTCTTAAGAGTTATTTCATGGTGCCTAAAACCCGTATCAAACCATATGATAATGACGATTGGGATTTCGCATATTCTACCTCTTCACATAATGATTTATATTTCAAAGATGTGACTTTTACATATGAGGAACAAAACTATGATTTATATATTGAAAGTTTGGAAGAATACAATATTCTTAACAGTTATCTAAGAGACAATCTCCTCACTGGTGGATATGTTAATTTCTATGTCCCAAATTCAAACACCTATTCGCAAATTAAAAGTCAATTAGATTCTCAATTTAAATACTCTTATGTGGTGGATCAATACACCAAAGAATTTATCATCTATTAACAATATTAAAGCATCGTATTTTAAAGCGATGCTTTTTCTTTCATACGTGCTACAATAAACATATGTTATTTGGAAAATACATCAACAAATATTACCTCAAATATCTCCCGTTTCTCCTCTTTGGAATTGCTGCTTTAATATTTGTCGATTTAGTGGAAACCCAACTCCCTGAATATTTAGGAAATATTATTGATATTCTTAACGATGGTTTAAATAATGGTACGACGGTGACTTTCGATCAAATTTCTTATTATCTTTGGGCCATGCTTATTTGCGCGGGAATTATGATGGTGTGTCGTATCTTATGGAGGTTTGGCATTATACATTTTTCCCATAAGGCCCAAGAAGGTTTGCGTCATGACATGTTTGTAAAAGCGGAAAGACTATCCGTTGATTATTATCAAACCAATAAAGTGGGAACCGTTATGGCGTGGTTCACCACGGATATTGAAACCATTGGAGATTTCCTTTCATGGGGCACAGTCCAACTTGTTGACTGCACCTTCTTATCAGTGGTAGTCATCATCAAAATGTTAAGAACGAACGTTCACCTGACGGTTATCGCTTTAATTCCAATCGCTCTTATCGTAGTGTGGGGCGCGCTTGTCGAGAAGTTTGTTTCGGTGAAGTGGGAGCAAAGACAAAAAGCCTATGATCGCTTATATGATTTCACCGAAGAAAATTTCACCGGTATTAGAGTCATTAAAGCCTTTGTCAAAGAAACCAAAGAATTACACGCTTTTGCAAAAATCGCTAAAAGAAATCAAGATGTGAACTTCAGCTTTGGAAGAATGTCTATTCTATTTGATGTCATCATCGAGATTATCATCTCTTTGATATTCGCTATCTTGTTTGGTTTTGGAGGCTGGATTATTTATTCGGTCGCTAATGGTCAAGCCATCAATTTCTTTGGTTATAATTCCACTTTGACGATTGGTGAACTGACCGAATTCATCGGTTTATTTGATTTATTAATTTGGCCGATGATTGCGATGGGGATGATGATTACTTCTTTTGGAAGAGCAAGAACCTCTTTGAAGAGAATCACCACATATTTAGATTCCCCAGAAATTATCAAAAACGTCGAAAATCCTGTGGTTTTAGGGGATATTTCTGGAAAAATCACCTTCAATCACCTCACTTTTAAATACAAAGAAGATGGGGAAGAAATCCTTAAAGATTTAACTTTTGAAATCAATCCAGGAGAGATTGTTGGAGTGGTGGGGAAGATTGGAAGTGGTAAGTCTACTTTAGCGAATCTTCTTTTACGTTTATATAATGTTCCCGAGGGAAGCTTGTTTATCGATGATCAAGATATTATGCTTTGTGATATCGATTCAGTGAGAAATAACATCTCTTATTCTCCACAGGACAATTTCTTATTTAGTGACACGATTTCTAATAACATCTCATTCTCTAGCGATGAAAGCGATGAAACAAGAATCAAAGAATCTGCGATTTTCGCCGATGTGGATAAAGATGTCGTTGATTTTAAAAATGGTTATGACACCATCCTTGGAGAAAGAGGGGTCACTGTTTCTGGTGGTCAAAAACAAAGGTTATCTTTAGCGAGAGCCTTCTATAAGAATTCTCCAGTCATGATTTTAGATGACACGGTCTCCGCAGTGGATGTCAAAACCGAAGAGATGATTTTGAATAATATTCATAAGGAAAGAAGCGGGAAGACCACAATTGTTATTGCCTCCCGTGTTTCGACGGTCACTAATATGGATCGTATCCTTGTTTTAGTGGATGGGAGAGTGGATGCCTTTGACACTCATGAGAAACTCATGAAGACATCACAAGCCTATCAGAAGATGGTTTTCTTGCAGAAACTAGAAAAAGAAGTCGAGGAATCGAAATAATGGCTAAAGAATTTAATGATGAATTAAACAAACTGCGTGGCGATAAAAAGATTCCTTTACGCCAATTAGTGAGAAGAGCCCTTAGATATTCCAAAGGTGTCAGATGGATGTTCGTGGTCGCTTTCCTTCTCTTATTGATAACGGTTGCTGCTAATTTAGTGCTCCCAAGAATTACGGGAATATTTATTGATTATTTAAGCGGTGATAATATTGCAACCGTCATATTGTCTTCAATCATTGGCTTTGCCATTGTCTATTTTGCCATCGCTCTTATTTCTCAAGGTATCGCCTTCTTAGAAGGTTGTATCTTACAATATGCCGGACAAAAGATTGTCTATTCTTTAAGAATGGAAGTTTTTAATCACATTGAATCGATGTCCCAAAACCAATTCAACGAGATGCCCACTGGTTCACTGGTCACCAGAGTAGCGAAT
Organism: uncultured Bacilli bacterium; assembly: GCA_905236535.1. GTDB lineage: Bacteria > Bacillota_I > Bacilli_A > RFN20 > CAG-826 > RGIG3315. The sequence goes on along the minus strand of CAJOQN010000046.1, from coordinate 4,152 downwards.
TATACCGCTTCAATGAGTGAGCTATTCACTGATGTTTTAATTAGATTAATCACCAATATTTTAACGATGATTTCCGTCTTTGGAATTATGTGTTTCATCTCCTGGAGACTTGCTTTAGTGATTCTTGGTTTTGCTTTCATCATCGGGTTGATGTCCTATTTCTTTGCGAAAAAAGTTGGTAATCTCTTCAGAGAAGAAAGAGCCTTAATCTCCGATATTAATACCTTCTTAAGTGAAAACCTATCAGGGATGAAGATTACCCAAATCTTTAATCAACAAAAGAGAAAAGAAAGAGAATTCGATAAGAAGAATTCGATGTATCGAAAAGCCCAATACAAGATTGCTTTTGCTTTTGGGGCGTATCGTCCATTATTAGAATTCCTTCGTTATGGGGCGGTCGCCGCGGTCTTCACCTTAGGGGTTCTCTTTAAGTTATCCCCTGGTGAGATTACCGCTTTCTATGTCTATCTCTTTAACTTCTTTGGACCAATTCAACAGATTGCTGATCAACTCAACCAAATTCAAAGAGCCTTAACCGCCTGTGAAAGATTATTTAATCTTTTAGATGTTCCTCCTGAAGTTTTAGATAAAGAAGAGGCTATTGAATTAGACCATTTCGAAGGGAAGATTGAATTTAAAAATGTGTGGTTCGCCTACGAAGGTGAAAACTGGATTTTAAAAGATGTTTCCTTTGTCGTGGAAGCCAAACAAACTGTCGCCTTTGTCGGGGCGACTGGCTCAGGAAAGACCACAATTCTATCCTTAATCGTGAGAAATTATGAGATTCAAAAAGGCCAAATCCTCATCGATGATATCGATATTTCCAATATCAAGATTGAATCTTTAAGACGAAAGGTGGGGCAAATGCTTCAAGATGTCTTCCTCTTCTCCGGAACAATTAAAGATAATATTTCTCTCCATGATGAATCTTTCTCAACACAAGAAATCATTGATGCCTGTGATTATGTTAATGCCTCATCCTTTATCAATAAACTTCCAAAGAGACTTGAAGAAGAAGTGACCGAAAGAGGAGAGAATTTCTCTGTTGGTCAAAGACAGTTGTTATCTTTTGCAAGGACGATATTGCATAAACCTGAAATCTTAATCTTAGATGAGGCCACCGCGAATATTGACACTGAGACTGAAGTCTTGATTCAAGAATCGTTAGAGAAGATGAAAAACATCGGAACGATGTTAATCGTTGCCCATCGATTAAGCACGATTCAACACGCGGATAATATTATTGTCATTCAAAACGGGGAGATTATCGAACAAGGTAATCACCAACGATTATTAAAACAAAAAGGCTATTATTATAAGCTTTATCAATTACAATTCGAAGAATAAACCTTTTTGGTTTATAATATAAAAAAGATATGTTAGATAATGTTAAAAGATTTGATATGAAGCGAGTGCCCACTCGTCAACATTTACGCCCCCTCATTAAGATGCTTTGCACTCCAGCATTTAAAAAGCACAAAGGGAGTATTAAGCGCATTAATATGGACAATGTGGAAGCTCCATTCCTTCTTTTGGGTAACCATAATGCCTATATGGATATCGAAATTTTAAATGTGGTGATGAATAAATATCGCCTCAATTACATCATCGCGATTGATGGCTTTATTGGAAGGGAATGGATTGTTAGATATATCGGTGGTATTTGCAAACGCAAATTCACCAATGATCCATATCTAATTAAGCAATTACAAACTGTGATTAAACGTGGTGACATTCCTATGTTTTACCCCGAAGCCCGATATTCACTTTGTGGAACCACTGCGATTATTCCTGATACCTTAGGTCGTTTGGCAAAATTCTATAATATTCCGGTCGTGGTTTTGCTTTGTCACGGGCATCATATTAATTCTCCATTTTGGAATTCAAGCGTGGACCGCAAGGTTCAAGGTATTGAAGCCGAATTAACTTGCATCGTTACTAAGGAAGAAGTTAAGACTTTAAGTGCGGATGAGATTAATAAAAGAATTCGTGAGGCCTTACAATATGATGACTTTGCGTGGCAAAAAGAAAAAGGGATTGAAGTCACTTATCCTAAACGAGCGGAAGGGCTTCATAAAGTTTTATATCAATGTCCTAATTGTCACACCGAATATGAAATGACTTCATTTGGAACCACATTAAAGTGTAATCATTGTCAAAAGGAATGGGAGATGACGACCTTAGGAGAGCTTAAAGCGAAAGATGGTGAAACTGAATTCTCTCACATCCCAGATTGGTATGAATGGGAAAGAGATAATGTCAGAAAAGAAATAGAAAATGGGACTTATCGTTTTGAAAGTGAAGTTCATATCGATGCCTTACCTAACGCGAAGAAATTTATCCATATGGGAAAAGGCTTATTGATTCATGATATGGAAGGTTTTACCTTGAAAGGTAATGATAAGGGAACACCATTTGAAGTTAAGATTCCATCTTTAAAATCATATGGAGTCCATATTGAATATGAATATTTATTCAAATATGGTGACTGCGTGGATCTTAACACTCTTAACGATACTTTTTATGTCTATCCAGAATGTGAGAAATTTTCAGTCACTAAAATATCTTTAGCGACGGAAGAAATATATAAATATTTATTAAAGAAAGGAAAATAATTATGAGAAAAGACTTTGGTCAGAAAACATGGTTATATCCAATGCCGGTATTGATTATTGGAAGTTATGATGAAAACCATAAAGCCGATGCGATGAATGCGGCCTGGGGAGGAATATATGATTATAATCAAATATTTGTCTCTTTAAGCAGCCATCGCACCACTTCAAACATCCGTAAAAGTGGGGCTTTCACTATTTCAGTGGCCACTAAAAAGATGGTGGAAACTTGTGATTATGTTGGTCTTGTTTCACAAAATAACGACGAAAACAAAATGTTAAAAGCCGGGTTGCATGATTTTGAATCTAAACATGTGAACGCTCCATTATTTGAAGAACTTCCATTCACTTTAGAATGTAAGGTGGTTTCGATGGATGGAGAAGAGGGAGATGGCGCTTATCTCATCGGTGAAATTGTTAATGTTTCGATTGATGAGTCAGTCTTAGATGGAGATAAAGTCGATATCTTAAAATTAGAACCAATCGCTTTTGATCCAATCAATAATAAATATGTTCTCTTAGAAGAGAATGTTGCGGACGCCTTTAGAGTTGGGGCAAAATTAAAATAAGGAGATGTTTCTATGTATAGCAAAAAAATAAAACTCAATAATGGAGTGGAGATTCCAGTTTTAGGTTTAGGCACATGGTTGATGTCTAAAGAAGAAGCTTATCTTTCTTGCTTAGCGGCTTTAGAGATGGGATATCGTCATATCGACACCGCGGTGGCGTATGGTAACGAAGAAGCAGTGGGAAGAGCAATCCGCGATTCAAAACTTCCTCGCGAAGAAATCTTTGTCACTACAAAAGTGCCCGCGGAGGCTAAAAGTGAAAAAGCCGCAAGAAAAGAAATTGAGGGCTCCTTTAAAAAACTTGGTCTAGATTATATTGATTTAGTGATTATTCACTGCCCTCAACCATGGATTCTCTTTAGAAAATTCCAAAGAAGATATGATAAAGCTAATGTCGAAGTCTACAAAGTATTAGAAGAATATTATAGAGCAGGAAAAATTAAAGCCATTGGTGTTTCTAACTTCCTTCCAGCAGATTTAGATAATATCCTAAATAACTGCGAAGTTGTTCCTGCAGTCAATCAAATCCTGGCTCATGTGAAGAATATGGACTTTGAAACCATTAATTACTGCCGAGAAAAAGGAATCATCGTTGAAGCGTATTCCCCACTTGGTCATGGGAACTCCAAAGTCTTAAAAGATGAGGCGATTAAAGAGATCGCTAACAAATATAATGTCAGTGTTCCTCAACTCTGCTTGAGATTCACTGTGGAGCTTAATATGGTCACCCTTCCAAAATCCACAAATATTGCCCATATGAAATCAAATGGAGATTTAGACTTCAATATTTCTGAAGAAGATATGGAAAGACTTGTGAAGCTTGATAAGATTAAAGACTATGGAAAAGACGACTGGTATCCAGTCTTTTCCAAAGGAAAATAGATATTTACTTTCTCATCATCTTATCGTAACATTTTTATATAGGTTCATTATAATGAAGACAAAGACATTCTTATGGTCTACAAGCTCAT
>CAJOQN010000045.1 GCA_905236535.1 uncultured Bacilli bacterium | reverse complement strand
ATGAGCTTGTAGACCATAAGAATGTCTTTGTCTTCATTATAATGAACCTATATAAAAATGTTACGATAAGATGATGAGAAAGTAAATTGTTATTTCGGGTTCCTTTTTAAATACTCTTCATAAGAGAACATACATCCGCAATAGAGTTGAAAATATAGATTATGTTCTTTTACAATTTGAAGTGATTTTTGATAGCCATCATTCTTTTTAAAATCCGCTTCTAACCATTTAACAGTAGGATATTTTTCTTGAAGTGATAAACCTAGCTTATTGATAACTTGAGCGTTCTTGAATCTCGAGATCGTCATCACGGTGGTAAAGTAGTCATAATGATGTTCAGCCGCATATCTAAAACCTGGCTCTAAACGAAGAGTGAAACATAAAGAACATCTTGCTCCTCCTTCTCTTTCGTCCTTAAGTGGCATTAGTTTATCGGTGAAGTCTCTGTTTTCATATGGGAACTCAACAACATCCGCATCTGATTCGATTTCTTTAAGATATCTTTTAAGTTCGGAAAAGCGATGATGATATTCTTCTTCGGGATAGATATTAGAATTGTTATAGAAAATCGTGACCTTGAAATATGGGCTTAATTCTTGAAGAGGAATAGTCAAACAACACCCACAGCAAGCATGTAAAAGAAGCGTGGGTTTTTCTTTCAATTCCTTAATTTCGTCCAGTTTTTTATAGAGAATTTTCTGATAATTAATCTTTTCTTCCATAAATAATCATTGAATCTCCAAACGAGAAAAAGCGGTATTTATTATCAATCGCATGTTGATAAACTTCTAAGGTAAATTCTCTACCCATGAATGCAGAAACAAGCATAATAAGTGTGGATTTTGGAAGGTGGAAGTTTGTGATTAAGACATCCACTGCTTTATATTCATATCCAGGTTCAATAAAGATATTCGTTGGTTCTCTGGTAGCTTTAAATACACCATATTTAGAAATATTCGCTTCTAATGTGCGGACAGAAGTCGTTCCCACTGCCACAATTCTTTGATGATTCTTTTTCGCGTTATTTAATATATTCGCAGTCTCTTCTGAGATCTCATAAACCTCGGAATGCATGACGTGATCTTTGGTGTCATTTACTTTGACTGGCCTAAAGGTTCCTAAACCAATGTGTAGTGTAATATCCACGATGGTGACACCCTTGGCTTTTAATTTAGAAAATATCTCTTCTGTAAAATGGAATCCTGCGGTTGGTGCGGCTGCGCTTCCCTCGTGTTTTGCGTAGACAGTTTGATATCTAGAATTATCTCCGAGTTGTTCTTTGATATATGGAGGGAGAGGCATTTTACCTAAAGCATCTAAGACTTCAAGAAAAACTCCTTGATAATGCATTTTCACTAAACGGAGTCCCTCTTCTTTTTCTTGAACGATCTCTCCGATGAGTTTTCCTTCGCCAAAAGAAACTCTCGCGCCTACTTTTAAAGATTTCGCGGGTTGAGTTAAACATTCCCAGATATCTTTATCCACTTCCTTTAATAAAAGGAGTTCACAATGCGCGCCAGTTATCTCTTTGATACCAAGTAATCTAGCAGGAATAACTTTGGTGTTGTTTCTCACCAAGATATCTCCACTATTAAAATAATCTACGACATCGTAGAAATGTTTATCTTCATATGTATGAGTGTCTTTATTAATCGCTAATAAGCGAGAGCAATCTCTTTTATCGCTTGGATGTTGGGCAATTAATTCTTCCGGGAGATTGAAATCAAATAAATTTATATCCATTAGAATCCTCTTTCATCCCCAAAAGCCGCGATTTGAGCTTTCATGAAATCGCCAAAACGATCTTCTTTAATCGCCTCTCTAGCCCCTTCCATCAAATTGATGAGGAAGCGGATATTATGAATAGACATTAGTCTCTTACCAAATATTTCATCACATACATATAAATGTCTAAGATATGCTTTTGTGTAATTCCTACAGCAATAGCAATCACATTTATCATCAAGTGGAGTGAAGTCTTCCATGTATTTAGCGTTTTTGATATTAACTCTTCCATGAGTGGTCATTAAAGCCCCATGTCTCGCTAAACGTGTAGGTAAGACACAGTCAAACATATCCACTCCTCTAGCGATACCTCCTAAGAGGTAATCGATCGAACCAACACCCATAAGATATCTTGGTTTATCCTCAGGAAGATATTTGACCGCGTAATCAATCATTCTAAAGCACACTTCTTTTGGTTCTCCAATAGAGGTGCCTCCGATAGAGAATCCTTCAAAGTCCATCTTTGCTAAAGCTTCCGCGCACATCTTGCGTAAATCTTCATAATCTCCACCTTGAACGATGCCAAAGAGAGCTTGGTCTTTTCTCTTATGAGCTTTTAATCCTCTTTCGGCCCATCTAAGAGTTCTTTCTGTGGAAGCTTTTGTATATTTATAATCACTAGGATAAGGGATACATTCATCAAAAGACATCGCGATATCGGAGCCAAGTTTTTCTTGAATATCAATAGATACTTCAGGAGAGAAGAATAATCTATCACCATTTAAATGACTCTTAAAAGTGACGCCTTCTTCAGTAATCTTACGATTATCCGCGAGTGAGAAAACTTGGAATCCTCCACTATCGGTGAGGATTGGTCCATCATAATTCATAAATTTATGTAAGCCACCAGCTTTAGCGACGATATCCGCTCCTGGTCTAATCGAAAGATGATATGTATTAGCGAGGATAACTCCTGCTCCCATTTCTTTGAGTTCTTCAGGAGAAAGAGATTTCACCGTTGCTAAAGTACCGACTGGCATAAACATTGGAACTTCGACATCTCCGTGTGGAGTGTGCAAGATTCCATATCTCGCTCCAGTTTGTTTATCGATATGTAAAATTTCTAGATAAAAATCTTTCATGTAGATATTATCTTACAATTAATTGTAAAAAGATAGAACTAAACAGATTTTAGTTTTATCTTTATCTCAAAAACAAATCATTAAATATTTGTATATTTGTTTTTTTAAAAAAATAACAAAATATGTCAAATTGCCATCAATAAGATAAAAACACTTTAATTCTAAAATTAAACAAAACAAACTCAAGCACATTCTCATATTTTCACACCATAATATTGTTGAGAAAATCTGAGATAAGGTGTTTTTTTGGATTCATATCCAAATCTTGTCTTTTTTGGCTTATACATTTCTTATTGACATCTTATTTAATTATGTCATTGGTATAAATCGCTATCATTTGATTCTATAATGATGTTTGAAGATGATAAGAAATCAATAAACACTTTATATACTTCTGGTGATTCTGATGCAAAATAAAATTCCGAATCATAATCATGACAATAACCAATTAAACTAAAATTTTTGAACAATTCATTTGGGTTTTTCCATAGTTCATCCACATGAACATCAACTTTACTGGGTTTTACATTTTTGCTTGCGATTAAACAATCACTACCATATATATATTCATTTTTGTTATATTGAACTTCCTTTTTCCACCATAATTTTTTAAATGATGGGTAATGATTATTGATAGATGCTTCTTTAATATTCAAAAAAACAATGGATTTTAACTCGAGTTCATCTGAATAAGGCATATCTCTGGTGAAGAACAAACTATTTTTGTTAATGTTGAGATGGTTAAGGAAAAAACTTTCCAACTCCAACAAGGAAACATTTGTTAAATGAAGAATTTTACAATTATTTATGTCAATAAACCTATAATAAATCTTTTTGGTCATATACTACCCCACTTATAATTTAGCTTTTCTACATCGACATACTGATTAATATATTCAAGGAGGTTTTGAATCAATTTATAGTTTGTGCTAAAAACTAAAACCATAGTGTAATTGTCACGAACAAATCTATGTGGAATAGCAATTGAATATAAAAGTAGGTTTTTTTTAAAGTGCTCTTCTGCTTGTATATACGAACTAATTGTTTTATTAAAATTAATTGAATCGCTATTTATAAAAGCACAGCATTGTTCAACCCAATAATTATAAAAATAGTTACTATAGCCGCAATGATATAAATATAATCTATCGAGTTTCTTCCATTTATAATTTTTAAACGGCTTAGATGTAGTAGCTTTGTAAAAATCTAATATGTTTTTGTTGCGTATGAATTCTTTTTCGCCATAAAAAACATTTTTGTTTTTTATAATTTTAGAATCATATAAAAAACTTATGATAATTCGAAAGGGTAGTTTTAAAAAGCGAACCTCATAAATGCCATTCTTTTTTTCTAAAAAATATTGAACTTTGTTATTCATGACTAAGCAAACGCAAAAATTCCCCCTATAGCACCAATTATTTCTGACAAAGCATAGATTATGAGTATTATACCACCAATAATCATTATGCTGATTCCAATCTCTTTTAGAGGAAAAGATTCAAGAAAATCTCTTTCGAAGGAAAGTGTTGATGGGAAACTTTCAAAAGAATAAGCATCAATATCAAATATAGGTGTAACCAAAGTATGTCCACCATCAATTAGTGTCTTCGGAACAAAGATGACTGGTGGAATTTGATTATCGAAAAGAGAAAAATCTATATGCTGCCAATCCCACGCGCCTATATCTTTTAAATAATCTGTTACCCAACGAGGTGGGTTTCCTTTTGTGTCTTTGTTTGGATGGCGACTTCTGCCACCAATTTTGTGTTGAGTAAAATGGAGGTTGTCATCGTAGTTGTCTATATGAATATGCTCACTATCCTTATGTTTGTCGTCAATTCTATATGACCATTTTTTATCGATAGGAAAATTATGACCTTTTTTTCGCCTAATACCACAATCATCTACCCACAATATAGGATTATCAAAACAATAAGCAAATAGATTTATTCCACCAATTTCTGTATTGCTTAAATAGTTAAGAAAATCTGCGTTTAGCCATCTGCGCCAATCCGGTTTGTAATATCTAGAAACACAATAATATAATCCGGTTTCCTTGTCGAAATAGTATCCTCTATATCTAAAGGGATTAATATCTCCTATATTAGCACTCGTTAAATTATTGACTGTCGTGTTGCCAAATGCATCATAGCTATATGTTGCCACAAGTGTTCCGTTGCTATGATAAATATGAGTAATATCTCCAAAAATATTCTTCACATAAATAAATGAATCATTATCATAATTAAATCCAATCAATCCGCTTAATCCATAAAAATAAGCTATGTAATGTGTAGCATTGTTTGTTTTGGTAATTTTTTCGCCAACTATTTTTAGTCCTTTTATAGCATAAGTATGTGTTTCGCTTGTGTTTCCTGTAACAACTATCTTTTTGGTTCTTGCCCCATTATATCCGTATGTGAACGATATATTTTTGTCGCTTGTCGAATATGAACTAAGCATTCTACCCCTGGTCCAAGTTAAAGTTGCGCCTCCAATTGAGGTAGGATTTAAATAGGTGTCATAAGTTACCAACGTAGGATTATTGATTAGCAAATCATTTTGAATAGAAACAAGTTTATCTTTGTATGTCGAATCATATCCAAAGGTTATGCTTGTTAGTGTTATTTCCATTCCACCAACATTGCCAATTTTAGACACATTAATGATGTTACCAAAATTATCATAGGTGTATCGTTTTGAAGTATTTGCTAGGACATCTTTTTCTTCGATTAATCTATTGAGTCTATCGTAGGTATATTGGATGCTTGAATTAACAGTATCAGTGTTATCATTTTTGTTAATCACTGTGGTAACATTTCCATTAGCATCATAGGTAAAATTATCAGATGGTAGATTAATATAAGTTGGCTGAATGTTGTTTGCCTCATAGTAAGATAAAAAATATGATATTTTTTTTATATATAGAGAGTTGATACTAGAATTGTTGAAAAATGAGTATGATGTAGAAACACATGTTGGAAAAAGATTTTGGCTTGTAAAAGTCACTTTCAAATTTGTTACTCTTCCAAAATAATCAAAAGGAGAGTTTGTTAATAACTGTATAGGTATTTCCTCTTTTATAGTTTTATATTTGTTTGATATTTTGAATTGGTTAATAGTAGAGATACAATAACTTGATGATCCAAAAAAAGAATAAAATTTCGACACCTTGCTATTTGCGAACTTATAATTTGCAATGCTGGAAATAATATCTTCTTGCTTTGTTCTATTGAATAAATCATAACTTAGGGTTTGATTTAAAACATTTGTTGTTCCCTCTTTGTTAGAAACGCTTAGGATTTTTTGTTCTTCATCATAAGTGTACGTTGTGATTCTGTTAGAGAAATTATCAATGATTTTCACTAGTTTGGATTTAACGGAAATAGAATCGTCACTGATTGGATGAGTGGCATCAACATTATTTAAATTAATCGAAGAATTAAGTGGCAAATCAGCATAGAAGAAATAAGCTTTTGCTAAAGAAGCACCATTATCGTTTTGATAATCGATTAAAGAGAGATGCTTATATTTATCAAAAGAAGAATGGATGATTTGATGATTCTTAAAGATTTCAAAAGTTCCACTTGAATCATAAGCGAGATAATTTTGCCTTTCGTATAAATTCGCGAATGTTGGTGGGTCTGGATTGACTGGTCCTCTTATTTCGTTTTGAAGTTCCTTGTCATCATTAGAGGAATCATCATCCACTTCTCCTCTTCCTAACTGTGAAACATTAACTGTGTATAACAAATTATATTTATCATAACCAAAGGTGAACTTATTTAGATTGTTGTTCATGTTGGTTAAATAATCATAATTATAAACTGATTTCGTGTAAGCCTTATTCGATGAGGTAGTGACATCCACTTGAATATTATTTAACTCTTTATAATTTAAATAGCCATAGGTATAGGTCACACCTTTTGCATCAGTGTGGCTCAAAAGTTGTTCAGTTGTCCCTAAATAGGTGTTAGATTCAGAGACCACACTTGAAGAACCCAAATAAGAGGTTGAAGTTAATCTATGATTACTATAAATATAATCGGTTTCAAAATATGAAGAAGTATTTAGCGCATTTATTGTTTCGCTGACAATATCACCACTTGAATTAATTGATTTAGAAAAAACAACTCCTAAATTATTTTTAAAACTAGCTTCGTGCAAGTTGGCATCAAAATACTTAATTTCGCTCTCTTCGTTGTCGTTGTTGTTTAATGAGTATTTAATGACCTTTTTAAGAGAGAAAGCATAATTATTGTCACTATCCAAATATGAAAGAGTGTGACAATAATCACTTCCTTTTTCTTTATATTGATATTCTGCAAATAAAGCATTCGCAGATGGGGTGATTGTGTTATTATTTTCATCAATACCCGAATATTGGATAACACTATTACTCTTGATAAGCTTTCTTCCTTTGTTGACAAAATAATAAGGAACATTAAATATCGTTGCTAGTTTATTAGAAGCAATATCCCTGAAATAAACTTTGTCATTAGAATAAGAAAGTGTTTTAATACCTCTCCAATAAATATAATCAATGACTAAATTAGATAAATTAACTTCATATAACACTTGTTGGTGATTGTTTTTGAGTTTGAATAAAGAAGCATTACTAAAAACATATGTTCCTTTTGTGCCTTGAGCGGTGCAAGTAATATCAATCCCCGCTGCATCATTTGGATAAAAGAATGAAATGATTCTGGTTTCGCTAGAATTGAACACGAAAAATTGTTTTATAATAGGACTTCCAATTGTAATTTTGTTTCCACTTTCAAGGCGATAAATTGTCAAAGAGACTTCAACTTTGCGAGGAGTAGAATTAAACATCAATTCATTAAATAAATTAGTTCTATCTTTGTACAAAGGAATAGAGTTTGATGCTGAGCATGAGATGTAAAGAATGTAATCCGAACCATGTGTTAAATTTATAGCAGAAGGTGTAACAAGTGTTAAAGATTTACTAGATGAAGAATACGAGGAAAGAGTTATCGTTCCAATATCGGTGGTTATATTATTCTCATCCTTATACTGATAAGCTGTTATAGGAATCAAGTTATTGAAATTAGAGGAGAATTCATTCATTTCATCCTCATCTTTATAAATAAGTGGGGATGAATTATTTGCATCATAACTTTGAACAAAATTCAACTCTTCATCAAACTGATAAGAAGTTTTATTACCATACCTATCAGTAATAATTATTTTTAACAAAGAATATTCAAGTTCGAATGATTCTAATGTATGGAAAATATTGCTATTCTCTATAGAACATTTTTGTATTTCATCAATCCTTTTATTGTCGTCATAAAAAACCTCTAATGCATAATTTGATGAGGTACGAACAATAGTTAAATTATAATCATCGTTATCAGAATCTAAAAAATCAAAATTAATGACATCAATTTCATCGCTTGTATCTAATTCTTTAATATTAGAAAGGAAATTAGATCCTGTGATAAAAGTTAATTTGCATGAAAGAGTTATGCTGTTAAGTGAAACGACTATATAATGATATCCACCAGAGGTAGTGTCTGTAACTGTCACCACATTGTTGTTATAGTCAGTAATCGTAATTGATGAAGTTGTATAGGAAATAGAAATAGTCTTACTATAAGGAAGGTGAATCGAGGACACATAATTATTCGAACCAAAAACCTTATATGTGTCTTGATTATATAAATTTTGATATAAACGATATTCATTACTGATGTATCGAATAATCATTCCGCTTCCAGAGGTATCGTAATATGTATCACTTGAATTGTCTGCAAGAGTGAATCTTCTATTGTTGAGATTTGAATCAGTAAGAATGATATCGTTATTATCAAAAGCGATAGATTCTAAGATATTAAGTCTCCATCCTTTAGGGAAAAATAAGAAGGAATTATCGATGTGATAGGAATTATATTTTAACGAAAGATTATATGGCAAAAGATTAGAAAATAATCCTTTATTTAAATATAAAAGGGAATTCGCAATATTGATAGAATACGATAATTCGTCGTTTAACGAACCTTCGATATATTTTTGATTAGAGACAGCTTCTGAGGCGGGAATGTATTCAATGATTAGTCGAGGGGCTGTATAATTCGAAACAACATTAGTTCCTCTACCATAAACATTCAAGACATCATTTAAAAGTGGGCATCTAATACCCACGACACGAGATTCATTTGGATCATTAAAAAGTTTAGTAACATCAATATAAAAGGTATCAATTGTTCCTTGGTCTGAAGAATAGTCAATAACTTCATCATCAAGGTCCTTTGCGGTGATAATAAAAGTACCAAATGGAGAAGAAGTTTTTTTGACTACAAACTTAGCAGAAACAAGCACATCGCCCTTCTCAAGAGGGAGAGCATTAAACCAAAAATATATGAAAGTCCCAGTTATGTTAAAAGTTGTAGAAGCTGGGCTCAGCTGATTGGTTAAAGTTGGCTCATCATAAACACCAAAAATAGGGCTATACGATTCGCTCGTTGACCATAAAAATGTTTTTGTTTTCATATTTTTGTTATATCAAAATAGTTAGATATATTCAACAAAAGATATGTTAATTGAAAACGAGATATTATTAGTGCAAGATAACTAAGACGGTTCTTAAAAATCAAAATAAGAATTCAAGGTTTTGGTCCGCTCCAATGCTTTCAAAGAATCCTTTTCGCTTCTTTAAGAGCATAAAGATGATATAAGCGACAGAAAGAACTGCGAGTTCTCCTAAAGCGACACTTAAGACGCTTGGCCAGAATGGAGCTCCAAGAAGCCACCAAAGTTCAAATCCAACGATAAATCCGTTAAAGACTACTGGGGCCAACACTCCGACAAATAAGAATTTTGAAAACATGATGCATAAGCACGCTAAAATAGTAGCCATGGTCCCAAAGACAACGTCCAAAGGGGAGAACGAGAAGATATTAGATATCGCACAACCTAAGGTTAAACCTAAGATTGAATCTTTTCTAAAGAAACATAATAACATCAACATTTCAGCGATGCGGAATTGAAGTCCGAGATAAGAAATCTCGTAGGTGAGTAGGGTTAAGACCACATATACACTAGCGATAATCGCATTGTAAGTAATGATCTTAATTGGGCTTTTTTTCATAAAAAATCTCCTAGTTTTTATAAGGTGGTTAGCAAGGAAAACACCTGTGTAACGCTTTTATATATTCCTTTATTTTAGGTGGAATATCAAGGATTAACGATAAAACTTAATAGTTTTTAGGACTATTTCTTTATTGATAACATAATCACTTTTGATTCGTTTATTATCGATTGGAAGATTCTTTTGCTTCAAAAGATTGGTGAATTCTTTGGTGTAAAACCAAAGTCTAATACCCTCTTTGATGAAATTAAGTTCGGGTTCGTATTGACGATATTCTTTGGACATATAATAAAGGAATCCGTCTTCTCCAAAGATATAGTTAGAGGGATCAAAATTTAAAACATATTTGCTGGTTCTCGCTAAAAAGGTCATAAGAAAAACCTTCTCATAGACCTCATCTTTTAAATCATCTTTCATCAATAAATCTAAGACATTGTCCCCTTTGATATATTCTTCCACAAGGAGATTATTATTCTTGTCTTTAGCAATAATCTTAGAGCACTTCACTCCCATATTTCTAATCATGTTGGAGTGTTCAAGATAATCACAAAAAGATGAGTAGGTTTGAAACTTCTTCATTAAATATTCCTTGTTCTTAAAAAAGACAAGGGTGAATTTTCCTAGTTGTTCTTTGATTTCAAACTTTTTAAATCCAATTTTTACGATTTCCATACTCTACAATGTTATCTTTGCTCATCTATCAAAATCAAGTTCGAGGTGTGAAAGTAACGATTCAGGTTTGATGTTTAATGCCTTAGCGATGAGATAAAGTTTTTTGGATTCTATCTTATCAATGTTTCTCTTGTTATATCTTATAGCGTTTAATGTGGAATAATTAATTCCTGTCATCATCGATAGCTCTTTGGTGGAAACATTTTTATGTTTCATAACAATATCAAGGGTTGAGTGTTTTATCTTTTCCCTAGCATATTTCAACATTTGACGATAATCCATCTCGTGATATAAAGGATAGCACGAGAGCATCTCTTTAATTGGCATGATCATAAAAAGGGCCTCAAATGTTGTTTTTAAATCAAAAAATAGATGCAAATAAATATATCCACTCCAACCATATTTGTCATAAACATTTAAAATAAACCCGTCGTTCTTACTAAAAGGAAACACTGAGCTATAGTTTTTCTCCATTGATGAAAAAGCAATTAAGGTAATATTAGATTTTTCAAATTCCTCAATCATTAAAGAATGGGCAATCGAATATTCGATATGGGAAAAAGAATATCCATCATGAATTGCTCTAGATATAAAGTAGGAAATCGTATCTTGATATTTGACTACATAATCATCAGACAAATAAATCATTTTAATTCCCTCATTAAATCAATGATTCTGGTGCCTTCTTCATCTTTTGACAATGAGTCAAATGATTGGGTAGCATTTCTCACATTATCAAAATATTTGCCAATATGTTCTTCTCTTGAAAGAAAGCTTTTCACATATTTAAGTCGAGAAAAGGCCTTGCTGCTAATTAAAACATATTGAATACCAAGGTTCCCTAATTGAAAGGAATGTTCTAATTGCTCTAGTGTTAAATTTCCACGAATAAAATCAAGTGGAAATCTAAAATAAGCATCATCTGCTCGATAACCTATGACTAAATCAAATTGCCTAATGTCGATATAGAAATACTTTTCAATATATTCTAACCTTGCTTTAAAGGCTTTAGTAAATGATTGATCAAGGAATCTAAAATGCATTAATAAAGCAAGCCAATTTAAAACAGAATACTGGTTCTTATCAGTTAAATCTAATACTTTAAGATCTTTCGTATCCAATTCATATTCATTAACATACCCAATAGAGTTGTTTCTCGAAGCCCATTCAAAAGCGCTATTAAGGTCAGCGGTTAGATAGAAAGCTGGGCCATAATCATTGTCTTTTGATGAGGCAAAAGGTAAAGGATTATCAATAATTAATTTACTTCCGTGATATAGTTTCATACCTAAATTATGCCATTTTTGTATACTACAGTAAACACTTTTGACCATTTTTGTATATTTTCTCTCTTTTTTGCTTGCTCGTGTTATTATTATCACGAGGACTTAATTATGGAACCTTTAAAAAGATTTATCGAATACACGAAGATATGGACAACCTCTGATGAAAATAGCGGCGCTCATCCATCCGCTGAAAGAGAAAAAGACTTATCTCTTCTTTTAATGAAACACCTTAAAGAAGTTGGGTTAGAAGATGCTTATATGGATGAATGGGGCAATGTGTACGCTCATCTTGAAGGAGAGGGCACAAGAATTGGCTTTAATGCCCATATCGATACCGCCACCAATATCTCAGGTAAAGATGTCAAAGCTCAAATCCATAAAAAGTATCAAGGTGAAGATATCAAACTCAATGATGTCTATACTTTATCAATGAAGGATTTTCCATTATTAAAGAACGCGGTTGGTTCTGATTTAGTGACCACTTCTGGTGATACCCTTTTAGGAGGAGATGATAAAGCTGGTTTAGCCATTATTATCTCGGCCTTAGAATATCTCCATGAACATCCAGAGATTAAACATCATCCACTATCGATTTGCTTCACTACTGATGAAGAAATTGGAGAAGGGCCACTTAAATTTGATGTAAAGAGAATGAATGCGGAATATGCTTATTCCGTTGATGGTTCATTCCCAAACGAAGTTGCTTATGAGAACTTTAACGCATCTTCGATGTCTTTAGACATTACCGGTATTGCTATTCATCCAGGAGAAGGAAAAGGGAAACTTATTAACGCCATTCTTATCTTAAACGAATTGATTAATTCTCTTCCTAAAGAAACACCATTTGAAAGTGATATTCATGATGGTTATTGGCATATCGAACATGTCGATGGAAATAGTGAGCATCTCATCGCTCATATGATACTTAGAGATTTTGATTACGATAATCTTAAGCATAGAGAAAGACTTGTGGAAGAAGCCTCAAAACAATTAATGAAGAAATATCCAGGTGTCATCATTAAAACTGAGGCCGCCGATTCCTATTACAATATGAAGCCATATGTCATGAATAGATTTGAGATCATTGAAAACGCTCAAAAAGCTATTAAAAAAGCAGGAATGAATCCTATCTCTTATCCAATTCGCGGTGGAACGGATGGAGCGACATTCTCCAAGATGGGATTAATCACTCCAAACCTTGGAACGGGTAGTTATAATCATCATGGTAGATTTGAATATCTTGTGGTTGATGAATTTTATAAGATGATTGAAGTCGTCAAAAATCTTATGATTCTGGATGATTAGCAAAATAAATACCTAAATATATTTTTTGAAAATTCGAGAAAGTTACCACTTTGTGCGTATCTGGATCGACGATAACGGGAGTGTCGTCATAATCGTCAGTCCCGTTTTCAGTTCCCTGACTTTTTAAATATAAAGAGTTCCACCAATCGGCGATACGATTAGCGAGATTATGAGAATTCCAGTATTTAGAAATATATCCCCAATTCTTTCGAATATTATTATCGACTTTATTTAAAAGGCTATTATATAACGCTGCATCATCTGAATAATGAGCGATATTTAAGACATAACTAAAAGTATTGATATATCCAGAATATCTAATATAGGGATTATCAGAAGTGAGGGTTAAATATGTGGCGACTAAATTAGCGTCATTTTCTCTCATAATTCCCTTAGAATGAGCAAGCTCGTGAACCAAGGTATAAGGAATCTCGGATTTAGTGGATAAAACATTAATATTTGATTCTCCAAATGGGGCGAAATACACACCGGTAATCCACATCTCGCGATAGATAAAAGAAGACATCATTGGTTTAGCGTTAGAGGTAAAAGGCGCGAAGTACTCATCATTCAATCTTTTATATTCTTTTTGCATAATTTTATTGAGTTTTGATAGGGAATATAATTCTTTTATCTCATAATTATCCCGATATGTAACCTGCGAAGAACAATAATTGAAATCATCTAAAAAGTATTGAATTATGTCTTCGTATTTTTCTTCATCAACCTCTCCATTATATGACTCTAAAGGCACTGGTTTTCTATTATATTGAAGGGTGCAATAAGCATTATAATTAGCGATGACTAAAAGCACTAAAGTAGGGATCATAATAATGGAAGAAAAAGAATTATATATCCTCTTATGAACAAGTTCAATTATTGAGACCACTAGTAGTGTAATCACCAGTATGAAAAGCAAGATGAAAAAAGTCTCCATTATAGAAAATGGAATATATTTAACAATCGCTCCATTAATCGTTTGAATCCATCTTCCAATATTTCTTGAATACCATTCACAAATATTTTTGTTTCCTTTAAGGATTTGGAAGATGACAATAACAACAACACTTAAAAGAATAAGAGCGGATTCAAACAAGATAAGAGAATACTTTTTAATGAAATTCTTCATGTCAATATTGTATAGCAAATATAAAGAAAAATGGAGACAATTGTCTCCACTTTAATTAGTCCGCTAAAGAACCCATTGGATCCCATGGTTTGAGTTCCACAGGTTTTTTATTTAGTGCCTCAAGTTCATCTTTATTTAAATATTTCTTATCGATGACGGCTTGATAGGTAAACATATCAAACCAAGAAGCAGACATAATGTAATATCCACTCTTAGCGACATCGCTGCCCCAAGAGTTTTCAATCTTCCACTTTGTGGCGTTCCCATTTCTTAAGGCAACACCCGTAATAACCATCGCGTGGTTCATCTGAGAAGCGCGATAATCTAAGCCTTGTCCTTTATCAATCTTCCATTCGAGATCAAATGGAGTTTTAGTATCAAAAACTCTGTCGTCCCAAATACCATTAGCCCTATCACCATAGAAGGAAACATCGCTTCCAAACCATGTGATTTGACCATCTTTAAGTTGTTGGATGATGAGTTGTTTCATTCTCTTCATTTCAACATTTAAATGGGTGACAGGTTTACCACCGACCACATTGCCTAAATATTTGACGGTGTAGGTCTTGCCAAATGGTTTATCATTTGTTGGAGCGTTGATGATTGAAACAAAATCATCTAAACGATTACCAATAAATTTTTCTTTAAATGATAAGGGTGTGAGACCTTTTTCAAGATGATATTTACCTTCTTTATCGGTATATTCAAAATCAAATTTCTCTGGGACTAATCCATAGCAAGAGGTAAGGAGGAAATATACTTTCTTCATTAATGAAGATTTGGCCTTTTTAACAGCCTCAAGACCTTTCTTTTCATATAACTCTTTAGCGTCACTTGCAAACTTTCGAATATTAAAGTTAATTAGTTGATTTGTTTGATGAGTGGCGGAGGACGTCGCGGTTTCGGGGAAAGCATTCTTTGGCATCAAACCGTATTTATTCACGACATTGACAAACATATCCCATTGTCCACCATCACCAATACCATTCATTAATAAGAATGATAATGTTCTATCGTCATAATCTTTTTCGATTAATTCAACAATAGCCTCTAAGGTGTAATTGACCTTCTCAAGACGGTCGAACATTGCGATATAGCTTTGAGATAATTCAAATTTATCCAAATTACATTTCTTACCAACGATTTCTCTTAAGACGTTGGTGGCGGCAAAAATCCAACATCTTCCACTTCTCTTTTGATTGGTGGCAGGCATCGTTTTAATATCGATATCAAAATTGAAGTCGATATCTTTAATATCGTCCGCACTTGAGGCCACATCCATTAAATCAGTATGGCTCAACGCATGACGAAGAATAGTGTTTTTATCGTCTTTCTTATATTCCTCTAATTGCTTTGAGAGGGTTTGTAATTTAATCTCTTCCATAATAAATCTCCTTTTAACTAGTAGTTAGTATAAACAAACAAAATAAAAAAGACCACTTATTTGCAAGCAGTCTTTAAATAATTAGAAATATTATTTACCGCTTTTAACTTTTGCGGTGGAAGCTTTGCCTTTATTCGCGCCTTTAGATTTATGAACGAGTAAGGTTGCTCCTTGGTTTTTCGCCATTTGTTCACAATAAGCTTCAGCTTGAGCTTTGGTGTCAAATAATTTGATCACTTTATCGCTTCCTTGAATAAAAACTTGCCACTTATTGTCGCTTGCTCTTTTAGAGACATGATAAACTTTTGCCATAATAAATTCCCCTTAATAAATTAATTTTAATTCAAAAATAGTTAATTTAAAAACAAAATAAAAAACAGACATAAGTCTGCATTTTATCCCATGACGTTAATGAGGACAGCGATAAGGAAGAAAATCATCGCGGCAACAAGAGTGAGAATAGAGACAACTTTTTCAGAACCTCTTTCTTTAGTCTTGACGAAGACGTTAAGTCCTCCACCAGTAATCGCTCCAGAAGCACCTTCAGATTTACCACCTTGGAGCAAGCACAAAACGATGATAAAGATACCAATAGCTAAGAATATCCAGTCATACCAATTTAACATAGTTTATTCGCTTTTCTCCTTTTAGTCGCTTAATTATATTAATAACGATTTACATTCTTGTCAATGACAAATCATTGAAAAGTTATGCCATTACGACACTATCATCTTCCCCAAGTTGATATTGATCAACGTCGATTCGCAAATATTCTTTTGAAAAATCCGCTAAGAAAGCATTTAAAACACGAGAAGATTTTTTAAGATCGAGTTTTGTGGCGATAGCTTTTAATCCTTCTGAGAAGGTTAGTTTTCCGTTCTTTTTAGCAAGTTCAAATTTTCTAACTTTTTTCTCAATTTTTTCTTTAAAAGTTTCAAAATCAAAAACTTCAAAATAGTCTTTAATGCCAAGTTTCATCGCTAAGATTTCCATTGCTCTGACAAAGAAATCGGTTTCATCCATCTTGGTTCTAATACCATCCATAAGAATATCAATAAGATATTTCGAGTCGGTATTAAATTTCCTCAAAATGTAAGAAAGGAAACCATCCGCGGGGAATTTGCCATTAAAATTAAAGAAAAAACCACGCATTTTCTTATAATGCTTCATAACATCGTAATATCCGAGTTTCATGTTCTTTTGAATGACTTCTTGAGAAAAATCCATAAGAGATCCAAAAGAAACATAAGGGGCAATATAAGTAACATTAGGTAGCTTTAAATAAAAATCGTGTTGTGGTTTTAAAGAGAATAATCTCATATCTAAAGCGATAATTTCATCCGCACCATAAGAAAAAGCTAAACGAATTGGTAGGTTATCGTTATAAAAACCATCAACATATTTATTTTTCCCAATAACCTCAACTGGAAAAATAGGGAAACAGGCGCTAGAAGCATGGAGGAAAGATAAAAATTCCTCTTTTTTAACTTCGTGCATGTTGACATCTACCAAAGATAATGAAGGGAAATAAGATGTAACGACACCAAATTTCATCTCACTTTTAAGACATGCATCAACATCAACCGCGTTTTTAATATATTCTTTAAAGGGGGAAATATCAGCCCCAGGTTTTCCGCCTTGTACATACACCTTTAACCATTTGTTAAAATCTCTTAATAGAGTCTTTGATGTCGCTTTACGGGCTTCTCTAACTGAGATATTGATACCATCTTTCATGACTTTTTCTGGGGCGATTTGTTCCCATAAATCCCGTAAACGATTGGTTTGATGGCTACACACAAAAGCCCCGTTCAACGCTCCGATTGAGGTCCCAGTAACAATATCAAATTTATAACCAAGTTCTTCGAGAGCTTCAATGGCCCCGACTTCGTAAGAACCTAATGAACCACCACCAGCTAAAACAAGACCTAATAATTTCTTTCCGTTTTCCATTAGACGCTGTTCTCTTTTAAATCATAAAGGGCATTTAAGACATCGACTAAGCCCATAAGTCCATCACCACTCTTTATATAACGAGCTTCGATGTTTTGATTAACATATTCATAACATCTTTGACGAACTTTATCGACTTCAAAATCGGAGAAGATAAAATCTGCAAATTCTTTGCCTTTTGCTCTTCCCTCTATAATCATAGATTGGAATTTATCTTTAGATAATGCAAAGGAAGTCACTTTCTTTGGAAGCGATAACGTGACATCAATATCAATAACAATCGCTCCTGGTTTTAATTTATCGAAGATACCTGCAGGTGGATAATATTTCGGATAGCAATGGAAAATAATAACCATGTCAGGATCATAATAAGTAGTCGGAGCGACAGGGAAATTGTCGGTTGCGCCACCATCGATCCAATAATGTTTATTGAATTTTAATGGACCATTAATGATTGGGAAAGACATTGACATTTTAAGCGCGCTTTTAATATCTTCACGAGGCATAGAATTCAAACAGAAATATTGACATTCTAACCCAGAGATTTTTGTTCCATTAACATAGGTTGGAATCGTAAGTTTCCCACCTTCAACTTTATTAAAGACTTTATTAAATAAATCACGTCTAATCTTAGCCATGAAATTACGAGTGTTGTCACAGTCAAGATTCCAGTAGAAATCTAATAATTCTTCAATATTGTCGACACTAGTAGCATACGAATTAAGTGCACCAATTGAAGCACCAGAAATAACGCATATCCGGTCATGCCCAATCTTTTTAATAACTTCATTAGCAAACGCTAATTGGATTGCGCCTCTGGATAAGCCACCTGAAAAAACAATAGCGATTTTATTGACTTGCTCTTTGCCCATATGCGTTCTTAACTTTTCTAACTATATGTCCAGTAATGATGATGTTATAGTTAATGGCAAAAACTAAAGACATTCCAAAAGCTATGAAGACAAGAATCTCGCTAACAGGATAAATGTCTTGAAACATCCAAAAAGAACCTTCATAGTTTTTATTAACGAGTAAAAAGATAAAATCTAAAGAGGCAACAATAAGTAAAAGGATAATAAGTCCTTCGGTCCAAATTGGTCTAATTTTTTGGTGACGCCCATTAACAAGGAATTCAATTATTAAAATAACAATCGAAGAGATAATGTAAATAGGAATAACAAAAGTTGGAAAATATTGTCTCCAATCGAAAATCGGATTACTTGCTCCAAGAGGGACTATTCTACAAAGAGGCACACATAGTATTAAGACAAACAAAACAAAGAATATAATCTTCTCTAATCTAGATATAGGGTTAGACTTATTAGATTTAATACTAACAAAGGCAATAATACCCACGGCAACAATCGAGGTCCAAAGAATTAAACCTAATCTAAATTCGAGATACCAATCGACCAGCAAGGCAAGGCCAAGAATGTTTAAAACAATAACATAGATCAAGGCTCTAACGCTGATGGAAAAAATGCCACCGATATTGATGATTTTTCTTAAAACATTGTTGTCTGGTTGAAAAGTTTCACCACAATAAGGGCAAACATAGAAATCTTTATTAGAAACAAACCCGCAATGTGAACATTTCATATAGTTTCCTCGATTACTTCAATTTTTAATTATAAGTTTATAAAGGTTATTTATAAAGATGATTTTAGCTCAAGGATGATATCCCTAAGTTCAATAGCACGCTCAAAATCATATTGGCCGGCTGCTCTTTTCATCTCTTTTTCCAAATCTTTAATACGATACTCAATCTCCTTACGAGACCCTTTCTTAATCGCTTTCATTGTATCTTCTAATTCATTGTCAGAATTATGAATAGGAGGTCTAATTTCCTTAATGATGGTTTGTGGAATAATTCCATTTTCATCGTTATAAGCCTTTTGAATAGAACGACGTCGATTAGTTTCATCAATGGCGTATCTCATTGAGCCAGTAATAGTGTCAGCGTACATGACAACAAGCCCATTCGCATTTCTAGCAGCACGACCTGCGACTTGAACTAATGAACGGCCACTTCTTAAGAAGCCTTCTTTATCAGCGTCTAAAATCGCAATCATCGATACTTCAGGAATATCTAATCCTTCACGAAGAAGATTGATACCCACCAAAACATCGAATTTGCCTTTTCTTAATTGATAGATTATTTCGCTTCTTTCAAGGGTTTTTGTTTCGTGATGTAAATAAGTAACTTTAATACCTCTTTCCTTAAGGAAATTGGTGAGGTCTTCGGCCATTCGTACCGTCAAAGTGACAATCATCACTCTTTCGTTTTTAAGAATTCTTTGTTTGATTTCCGATAATAAATCTTCAATCTGACCAGCGGATGGTCTGACATCAATAATAGGATCTAATAATCCAGTTGGGCGAATTATTTGTTCCACTATTTCATTATCAGTTTTTGCTAATTCATAATCCCCAGGTGTGGCAGAGGTACAAATAGTTTGAGGAGCTAAATTGGAAAACTCTTCAAAATTTAGAGGCCTATTATCTAAAGCTGAAGGGAGACGGAATCCATATTCCACTAAAGTTTCTTTTCTAGAACGATCACCGAAATACATCCCGCGAATTTGAGGAATAGAAACATGGGATTCATCAATGAATAATAAGAAGTTCTTTGGAAAATAATCCATCAAACAGAATGGTCTCTCGCCCGGTTTTCTTTTATCGATATGACGAGAATAGTTTTCAATGCCAGGGCACATACCAAATTCTTCCATATTTTCAATATCTTGATTTGTGCGCATTTCTAAACGTTCGGCCTCAAGATATTTTTCATTTTCTTTGAAATATTGGAGTCTTTCTTTTAATTCTTCTCTTATAGTCTGACAAGCTTCTTTAATTCTTTCATGAGTAGAAGCATGATCGTAAGCCGGGAAGATTGGATAAGTGTGATATGAGTGTTTGATCTCTCCAGTTAGTGAGTTAACTTCCAAGATTTTTTCAATCTCATCACCAAAACAATCCAAACGAATGACATAGGAATCTTCCATGTTTGCAGGGACGATTTCTATAACATCTCCTCTCACTCTAAATGTGCCAGGAGCAAGTTCTAGATTGTTTCTTTTATATTGAGCGTTAATCAAAGAAGCATATAATTTTTTTCGATCAATCTCTTCCCCAACGCGAACATTAAAAACTAAATTGCGATATTCATCTGGGTCCGTTAAACCATAAATAGAGGCCACAGAGGCCACCACGATGGTGTCATTTCTTTCCAAGACCGAATTAATCGCACTAGTGCGAAGCATTTCAATCTCGTCATTCATGACCGCACTTTTATCAATATAGGTATCACTTTTTGGGATATAAGCTTCGGGTTGATAAAAATCAAAGTTTGAGACGAAATATTCGACTCTATTGTTTGGGAACAACTCTTTGAATTCTGAATAAAGTTGACCTGCTAATGTTTTGTTGTGTACCAAAATCAGTGTTGGTCTTTGGACTTGTTCAATGATATTTGCCATCGTAAAAGTCTTACCAGTTCCAGTCGCACCGAGCAAAACTTGGAACTGTTTATCATCATTTAAACCTTTGACAAGTTTTGCAATTGCTTGGGGCTGATCACCTGTTGGCTTAAACTTCGAAACGATTTCAAATTTGTGAGAAAAATCCATATTTTACAGTCAAAACCCCACTATTTTTTCGTTTTATTCTGATTTAATGTCTTAAAGCCTTCCCCGTAAACAGCGTTCGTTTGAGTATATGTTACGAAGGCTTTTGGATCTGTTTTAGCGATGAAAGTACGAAGCTTGTTATATTGTCTTTTATCGAATACGATACGAAGAATAATTCTTTCTTCTCCTTTATATCCACCATTCGCGTGGATGATTGTGGCCCCTCTTTCAAGAGTGTTTTGGGCGTATTCAGAAATCTCTTCCCATTTATCAGAAATGATATCAACTTGATAACTTGTTTGATCTCCAACATAGATAACTTCGATTAAAAGTGCCGTTACAAAGGCAGAAATAATACCACATAGAGATGGCACAACATTGTTAGGAATTAAGAACATACCTAAGACGATAACAATCCCGTCTAATAAGAAGGAAATAACCGATTCTCT
>CAJOQN010000044.1 GCA_905236535.1 uncultured Bacilli bacterium | reverse complement strand
TCTCGCGACGGAGAAAATTAATTGCTTGCCCTCATATTCAACGATGCTATATAGCATAGCCTCATCAAATCGTTTCATTGTTTCTTCAAAATTATCGAAGTCCTCGCCATAGACAAAGGCGATAAATTCATCTCCTCCGACATGAAATAATTTCGAACTTTTGAATAATTTTGGGAGGGTGTGACCACATCTCACGATTAAAGAACACCCATAGCGGTGACCATAAGTATCGTTTGTCACTTTAAGATTATTAACATCCATAAGGATAACTGCGAATTTAACATCCTCTCCGTTATCGATGCGATGGTTGATGTTTTCAACTTCGTTGACATATGATCTTTCATTTAACAAACCGGTGAGCTCATCGTTATATGAAAGTTCTTCAAGCTTTCTTTGTAATTTATATCCACGATAAATGATGTGATGATTTCTAAAACAAATAACTCCAGTAATCATGAGAAAGAAAACAAATAAGAAAATGTTTTCAATAACATATTTCCCACCAAAGAAGATTTCACTCTTAATAGCGATGGATATGCTAATAGGAATCAGTGATAAAACTTCTAAACCAATAAAATAAAAGGGGTCAACCACAAAGATTCCAGCCACAAAAGCGATGACTAATAGATATAACAAAGGAGAAAAACCAAGGCTCAAATCTAAGCAAAAAGCCACGGTCCCCCAGGCCACCAAAAAGGTCGCAAATATATGAGTTAATATCGCTAATGAAAAGTCACTAAATTTATTGAATTTTGCTAAGATGATGAAAATCATCGCTCCGACGGAAACAGTAAGCAAAACGCTTTGTGAAATATAAAAAGCTACTTCGGTAAATTCATCGACTTCATCAGGGCTATAATACCAGCCAAAAGAAAAGCCAATGTTTCCAACAATAAGGATGGAAAGGAAGACAATTAATAAAACACTATGACGTCTAATATGTTGCCCAATGAGTTCGAACAACATACGATTTCTTTGCTTAAATT
Source organism: uncultured Bacilli bacterium (assembly GCA_905236535.1). Classification (GTDB taxonomy): domain Bacteria; phylum Bacillota_I; class Bacilli_A; order RFN20; family CAG-826; genus RGIG3315. The sequence continues at coordinate 2,435 of CAJOQN010000044.1, read as the reverse complement.
TTATTTTCATTTAAAAACCCAAATCTATAGTATTAATCATATCTTTTTATAGATATAAATCAAATATAAAACGAGTTTTAAAGTGAGTATTTATAATCTAACGTCAGAATAAACATCCAACATCATTTGATTTGGGCACACTCCAGATTTGGATGTCATGGTAATTTCGTTGACACCTTGATAAAGATCGATATCACGAATAACAAGTTGCTCCCATTCATACCATTGTTTGATATCAGTGTTTCTTAACTCGATACCATTAATATTAATCGGTTCATCATTAATTTTAAGAGTGACAACCGCGCCTAAATCTTTAGTGATAAAGTTATCGGAAGTAATTCCATTAACACTGCTGGACAAAATCATATCTAAATCAACAGTCATATCTTCTGGAGCGTTTATTGTATAAGTGATATGGCCACCAGTCTTGTTTAAACTGTTGACGATGTTATATTGAGTGTTTGCTCCACTGCTAGCTCTTTCTTTGCCGTTATGATCAGCGTCAACGGCAAGATATGATTTACGATATTGATGTTCAGATTGAGTAGAGATGAATTCAAAATCATGGTCATAGGTGGAGAAAGCATTATTTTTATCGACATCATTCTCACCATATTCGAAATAATCAAATGGCAATAAAGGTCTATATAATTCGCCTTCTAAAACAATTGGATAATGGTCACTAGTAAGTTGTGGTCTTTCAATCCCATCACCACTATATTTTTCAATGTCCACTAAATATTTGTTAAAGATGATTCCTTTATTGGCTTTTAAACAATAATCGACAACCGCTGTCTCGCCATCATCCAAGATGCCTAATGTTTTGCTATAACCATCTTGAGGGAAGGTGAAATGAGCTTCCGCTCCTTTAACCTCATCAAAAGCATCAACATAGTTATATTCAGTAAGAAGATGATTAATCGCATCATCCGTGGTTTTTTCACTGTTGAAGTCACCAGTGACAAAGATTGGCATGATATCGATATAGTCTTGAACAAAGTTATTGATGGCCTCAACATCCTCAATACGTGGATTGCGATTTAAATCCAAGTGAGTGTTGATGTGCATATAGATAAAATCATCATAATTTCTTTTAAAAATAGCGTAGGTAAAAATACGATTGTATCCACCATAATCAGCGAAATGTGAACCAGGGACATCTGGAGTCTCGGATAACCATTTAGTTTCACTCTTTAACAACGTTAACACATCGCGGTTAAAGAGGATACCACTAGCTTCACCAGTATAGCTGCTTTCTCTACCCCAGCCAGCATAACCATATTGAGGCATTAAACCATCTTTAAGTTTATTAACCCAGGTTGTGGAGGCTTCTTGAACTCCTAAAGAGTCGGGCATATGAGTTTCAATACATTTAATAATACGAGGTGCGCGATTAGAAATATTCCCACTATCACCATTTGACAATGTTCCATCATCCGCAACTCTAAGATTGAATGACATCACTTTGACAGGATCGGTTTTTTGATATTTTTTAATGTAATTAGATGTATACCATGAATTAATATTGTCTTTTCCACGAATACAATTATTTAAAAAGTCATGACAAGCCTCATTAATTCCAACATTAGAATCGGAGGTAAAGATAAATGATTGTTTATTCTTTTTAATCGAATAAAAACCTTCATCAAAAGTATCATCGACTTGTAGATAAATGGTTTTATCGCTGCTATCAAAATCTTCTTTGGCTTCAATATTTAATTCAAGATGGCTTTTCTTTGAAAGAGCTTCTTGAAATTCAGAAGCAATTATTTCCTCATTAAACATCGATTCGCTTGAATAAGAAATGGAATAATCATTCAAAGATTGTTTAGATACTCCGCCACCTTGGCAGCCACTTAAAAGGAGAACACTGGAAAAAATAAGTAGTAATGTCTTTTTCATAATTTGCACCTTATTTATATTTTAATACAAAATTATAAAAAAACAGTACCGAATTAACGATACTGTATTTTATGAAATGAACTTAATGTACGCCTTAAATGCCTTGACAAAATCTTTTATTTGTAATCTAAGGACACCGATGCAATACCACATTAATTAAAAACATGTAATCCGGACTAGTCAAGAGATTGAGTGTGACTCAAAACAAAGAATTTTGATATGTTCTTTATTAGTTACATTTTATGTAACTTCAATCATATGCAATGTTATTATTCTTTTATCACGCTCACTTTCATAATAGGAAATGAGAACTTAAAAGGATTAGATTTATCAAATCTTCCCAAGTCCTTTGAAAGCGAACATCAAATTAAAGTTAGGGGGCAGTTTTATACAGTAAAATACGGTGTCTTTTTTAATAGGGAAAAAGGGGGCTGTGTGTATGGGATTTGAGGTTGTGTGTATGGGATTTGAACTCGCCCAAATCCCGTCGGGGTCTACTTTAAAATTTTGAGAAAAATCAAAAAATTGTCTGT
>CAJOQN010000043.1 GCA_905236535.1 uncultured Bacilli bacterium | reverse complement strand
TTTCATATTTTTTAAAGATAAAAAATCCCAGAGTTAAACTCCGGGATAATTTTATTAATATTAATTCAAAGAATTAACCATTGTAGGCAACGTAGAAGCCAATAGTGGCTGCAACTTTGTCTAAACGCGCTTCGATATCTTCATCGGTGACTTCTGGATCGGTACCTTCATACCAAACAACACAGTACACATCATGACTTGTCACGGATGTGGTGAATTGGGCGAGGTAGTCTTCACGAGTAGTATGTCCGGTGGTCTTATCTGTGGCTGGTTGCATAGCGGTTGCATCAGCAGTACCGTCATTATTTTGATAAAGAACGTTAACGCTTAAATCAGATAATGTAGAGGTTGTAGTTTCACCGGTAACGCATTTAACGTTAGCAGCTTCAGATGATACTCTATTTGGAGCCCAAACGGCGGTCGCAGAGGTATTATTATCTAAGATGAAAGCCATTCTGAAACCTTTAAAGGTTTGGTGACCCTCAGGATTGGCTGTGCCAGCGGTAAGAGCAGCAGCTAAAACTTGGGTATCAAGGAATAAATCGACTGGAGTCTCATCAGCACCAAAGGTGTAAGAGAGGGTTGCTTTCCAAGAAACAGCGGCATAGGAAGTAGCATTGATCTTCCAAGCGGAAGCTGGGTCAGAAGCTTCGGTCTTTTGGTGTTCGGTGGCATCACCAACTAGGTAATAATTACCAACTGTGGATTGTTTCCAAGTTCGTAATGTTGTTGGATTATATGAATAATCCATTAAAGCAGCACCAGATCTAATGCTGACAGTGGTGCCACTGACGGTTGTGCCAACACCAGCGGTAAGAGAAATATCCAAGTTACCATCGGATTTTTTGATTTCGAAGGTGTCGGTTGAAATTTGAACCATTCTGGTTGAGGTAAACCATGCAACAGTACCGGTGACTGAAGCAGCGGTTGAGAGTAAAAGTAAACCTAATGAAGGAATAATAACTTTTGACTTTTTCATATTATTTTAAGTTCTCCTTATAAAACGACAAAAATCATTCAACTAGTTCTATTAATTGAATGGATGATAGTTAATTTTCATTAGCATCGCTTGTCGTTCTAAAGGATGGGACTTCCTATTAGCACTTTCGCTTTGCACTATTATTGTATATTTTATTTAATTTTTTCGTCAACAAATATTTTAGTTACTAAAGTAAAAAGTGGGTTTCCCCACTATTCAACTTTCACTTCTTCGTAATTGATGAGAATAAGATAGAAGATGTCTCCATATTTTGGATGGTTTACCACTCTTCTCATCGAGTTGACGTTTTTGATCTTTCCATCCTTTGATTTGATACGGAAAATGGCGTTGGAGATCTTGGTATTTTTTCTTTGAAGCTTTTCTCTTACCGCATCAACATCATCTTTCGTCTTTTTCATGGATGACATATAAATCAACCTTTTTAAGCAAAGAGGAATAACCTAAATATCCAGCAAAGCTTCTCGCTGTCATTAAATATAAGTCAGAATTTGAAATTTTATATTGAGTGCTCAAATTTAGCAAAATAATTGGATTATTTTTTAAATAATGTAAACCCACATTATGCATTAATACATTATTAAAAAGAACCACTACATCGGTTCTTCTTGGTTTTTTTGTTCTTTGTTCATATCCTTTTCATTTCTTTTTAAAAGGAATATCGATTTATTTCGATCATCATATCGTTTGGAAACAATATGGATTAACAAAGTCTCGCTTGAGGCATATATCGCAATGCATCCACCGATATAAATATACAAAGTATAAAGAAGATAAATCTCCCCGATTAAAGCGAAAGGGAAAAGAAAGACCAATAAGCCAAGAACTTTATTCGCATAAGTGTGAATCGCTGAAAACTTCTTATAACGAATTGCACATAAAAGATAGGCTATAAGATGAATCGCTAAAGGAACGATAAAGAAAATCCAATGCGACCAATTTAAGAGTTTGAGCATCGTCGGGAAGATTTTTATGCCCATGATGCTATAAAAAACTAAATCAGAAACACTATCTAAAACAGAACCAAATTTTGAAGAAGCATTTAATTTTCTCGCTAAAAATCCATCCAAAGCATCGCTTAAACCACAGACGCCATAAACGACAAAAAATTGTGCGGATGGAAAGGGGAGAAAAATGATGGCAATGGCGGCCGCAATTCTAATTAATGTCACCGCGTTTGGAACAAAATATTTAACTTTACCACTCATCCTATATATTATATATATTTTTTTCATCTTGTGAAAATAAATGCTACTCGGAAACCTATTAATATGCGATAATCATCATATGCCACAAGTGGATGAATACATTCAAGCTTTAACCACGACTTATCGCATGAAGATATGGTCGCGCTTTGTCAAGGGTTTAAAGGAATATCAGCTCTTAAAACCAAACGATCATGTCTGTGTCTGTATTTCAGGTGGAAAAGATTCGATGATTATGGCGAAGCTTTTTCAAACCTTATTGCTCCACTCCGACTTCGATTTCAAAGTCACTTATTTGGTGATGAATCCAGGTTATAAACCCGAAGTCTTAGATTTAATCAAACATAACTTAGAAGTATTAAATATCCCGGCCATAATTGAAGAAACGAATATTTTTGAAATCGCCAACGCTCAAAGTAAATCTCCATGTTTCCTATGCGCGAAGATGAGAAGAGGAGCGTTATATAATCTCGCTAAAAAGCATGGCTGTAATAAAATCGCTCTTGGTCACCACTACGACGATGTCATCGAAACCACTTTGATGAATATGTTAAATGCTGGTTCCTTCCAAACGATGCTCCCAAAACTTCATTCCACCAACTATCCAGGAATGGAACTTATTAGACCGATGTATTTTATTAGAGAAAAAGATATCATCGCCTTCCAAAATAAATTCAATCTTCAATTCATTCAATGTGCTTGTTCATTTACCGAAGCGATACATGGAGAGGATCCTGAATTAATATCGAGAAGGTTAGAGACCAAGATGTTAATTAAGCAACTATTAAAGACTAATCCACAAGTGGAAAAGAACATCTTCAAAAGTGCCTCAAATGTCACTTTGGATATGATCTTAGGCTATAAAAATAAAGGAGAATTCCACTCCTTCTTAGAGACATATGATGAAAATGAGGACAACTAATTGCCCTCTTTTTTATTGATTGGAATGATGACGCCCATGATTGGGCCTAAGGAATTAAAGAGAATACATAAACCTAAATTAAGATATGTATATCCATTTGCGTAGGTGTTTCCGAATCCAAAATAAAACATATTAGCGATGCAGTGTTGAAAACCACAGTACACAAAGACAAAAACGAAGAAGACAAGAAGCAAGATTCCTAATGGCTTAAGTCTAAACATATTAAAGAGTTTGACCGCCATGTAGACACAAAAACCACATAAGAATGATTTAACAATCACCATTAAATAATCATAGAAATTATGAAAAACTAATCGTGATTCACAGGCTTGATTAACCACCGCCATAACATATTCGTTATTTTTAAAGATCAAAAAGCAAAGATAACCTAGCCCAATCGCCCCGACAGCGTTACCAATAAGCATGATGGGCAGAGATAAATAGAAGGTTAAGTTTTTCTTCCCTTCATAAACTAAGCCAATCTTCCCGGTATATAAAGATAACATGAAAGTGCACACTAAAAATAAGCCGACAGCAAAGAGGGTGGAACCTAAAATTTTTCCAAGTTCATTTTGAAGAAGGAAGGTCATCAAGATATATAAAAATCCACCTAGACCAATACTAAGTCCCGCGAGGATTCCTTTTAAAAACGTTAATGGTAATTCTTTTTTCATTATCTAATATCTTATCGATGGATTTTTGTGGTTTCAATAATATTATTTATAGTATTTCTCCGTGCCACCATACCCGGTGATAATCTTGTTTTCTTTGGTCTTTTTAATAAAATTTTGTAGTCTTTTTTTAAATTCTATTGGTCTATTTCTTGCGGAGTCGATATAATCCACTCTTATTCTTTTATATGAATCGGTGAAATTACAATAATTATTCCATACCACTTCATCTTTCTTAAGCTCTTTAATGATATCTTTTGGAAAGATGAAAGGAACCTCGATAATCTTCTTAATCTCTTCTTTGAAGGTGGGGCAAATCATATCTAGATTATATAAATGGATCAATCGTTCGATATTAAGCCTTGAATATGGGCTATTTTTTCTTCTTGGAGTGAAGCGACGAAGTTGATGATTATCATCTAATTTTCCGGCAACTCCATCAATCCAATTGAAACAAAGGGCTTCTTCAACCGCATCATTATAAGTCACTCCTTCTTCTTTAGAAGACACCGTAGGAAAGACGAACCATATTTCTTTTTCTTTATCAAAATGAGAAAGCAGCCACTCTCTCCACTCTTTCCGATTTTTACAGTAAATGATGTTTTTATCCATATCGCCATTATAACAAAAACACGTACCCTATGAGATACGTGTACTTATCTTTTTGGCGGAAGTACAGAGATTCGAACTCTGGCGGGTTACTCGCCCCTATCGGTTTTCAAGACCGACCCCTTCAACCGCTTGGGTATACTTCCGTGTCGTGTTAAAACCACGGTTTATAGTATAACAACAATTTAACTATTATGGTAAATATTATTTATCAAGTTATGAGTAACCCCCTAGCATTTTGAGCCTTTAGAATTGCAATGAACTGGTAACCTAAAAGTAGACACCTGGGGTCTATATAGTGGATAAGCAATGTTAAACTATTCGACAAGGAGGTTCTACTTTCAAAACAAAGAGAGTATAAATAAAGATAAATTAGTGTCCAAATAAAAATAACTTGTATCTACTTTTCATTGACTAGTGCAAAAAAGTGTTTTATTTATTAATAAAGGGGTATATAATACCGCTTATGCAAATTGTTGAATATTTCCTTTCAAACGCATCTCTACTATTCCTCTCCGTGATGATGGTATTTTTAGCAATCGTTGGAATGAGGATGAAAAAGAAGGAGGGGAAATTCTTCATCATCTTCACTGCGTTGGTTTTGCTTTTATCTGTCGTCGTAGGGATGGAAAACTATGCGGAAAGAAGTGATAATCCTGTAATTGGCACGATATTCACATCGATGGGATATATGGTCAGGCCGATATTGATGTATATCTTTGTTTTGCTTGCGACGTTTGAAGATAATACATTTGCTAGGAAGCAACGCCTTATTTTAGCCATTCCTTTGTTTATCAATACGCTTATCTACATATTCCCACTATTTATGAATGTGCCTGGGCTTTCGACCTTTGTCTTCTATTATGAATCAGTCGGAGGTGCTGCAAGGTTTGTCAGGGGAAGCTTCGTCAATTTCTTCTGTCATTTCGTTTGCTTGCTATATCTACTCTTGGTCGTCTATATCGTGGTGGTCAGAGCCAGAAGGAAATATAGAAGAGATTCCATAATCCTTCTCATCAGCGTTCTCTCAATCATCATCGCGGTTGTTTTGGAGATGGTATTCAAAAGAAACGACATTTTGAATATGACTTGTGAAATATGCGCATTAATGAATTACATCTTCATTATGACAATTAATTCTTCGAAAGACTCATTAACAAAAATCTCGGATAGAAGAACCTATTATGCCGATCTCGCTTTCTTCCGTAATTCGATAAACGGGATCATCGAAATGGATATGAATGGCCTTAAATGGTTAAATGACCATTATGGCCACGAAAAAGGCGACGATGCCTTGAGAGCGATAGCGACAATATTAAGCGAATCAATCCAAGGGAAGAATATGTATCTATATCGTTTAAGCGGTGATGAATTCCTCATCTTGATGAGAAAAGGCAATGAAGCTATTTTGGAGCACACTGTTGAGGAGATAAGGAAAAAAATCACGGAAGACAATTATTCGTTGGCAATTGGATATTGCTTCATCGACAAAGAGAAGATAACTGATATCAACGTCGCATTCAAAGAGGCCGAAAATCGGATGTACGAGGATAAGGCCAAATATTATAAAGACAACAAATTTGATCGTCGTGTCCGTTGATTCAACAACTTCTTTAGGATAAAGAAACAAACGCATTAAAATATAGCTTTCATTAGGGCATTTAGATGCGCTCCTAGTTCAGCTGGATAGAGGGTGGTATGTCTACGGCGACGGCTCCCTCGTCAGCGAACACGCCTACCATTTGTACACCAGCGTGCGCCCCGACCTTTTTGTCAAAATCACGTAGTCCTGATGAAGCAATAATTAAAAAAATAAATCACTGCCTCCAATCAAATCCGAGGAGGCGATGAAAACGAGTTTGTACGCTCGAAGGTTTATAAATGTATCTAAGATAGGAGATTTCAAATTTTGACGAAGAACTTCATAAATGAGGTTAATATTTTTTAACCCTATTCTAAACACAAAAAAGACCTAATACATGTGGTATTAAGTCAGTTTTATATAATGTTTTTGTGTAAATCAAATAATACCAATTTTTGTGATGAAAATTAACTCTATAGCCTAAATGATACTAGTTCAGGTGCGATTCTATTTTATTTTTCAAAAATCCATATCCCAATTTAAATAGCAGAAAGAAACTAATATCCCTTTCCATTGGCCGTCTCGACAACTACATATTGCAAAAATTTGTTGGGGTCGACTTCATAGCCAATTTGTTT
>CAJOQN010000042.1 GCA_905236535.1 uncultured Bacilli bacterium | reverse complement strand
AATAAAGAATTACCTGAATATATGAAAGTTTTTGATTCTTTAGAAAAAGATGCAGAATATAAAGAATTGGGTGTTTGGGATGATAATGAAGAAACTGATTATGATCAAAATGATGATGATATGTAAGGATAGAATATAATAAACAATTTACTTATTAAAGAAATTTGAGACTTTATTTTTGACTTCTTCAGGCGAGGTCACCACTTGATATTCAGACCACTCACTCTTAAATAAAGCGCGATATTGTTTATGAAGATATCTTTCATCGATTAAAAGAACAGCTCCTCTATCGGTTTCGCTTCTAATAACGCGTCCAACTGCTTGCATAACTTTGTTCATGCCTGGGTTTAGATAGGCATACTCGTACCCGTTTAGACCTTTTTCTTCGAAGTGAGAAGCGATTTTATCGCTTTCAAAATTAATTTTAGGAATTCCAACTCCAATAACAATCGCCCCAATTAAACGGTCGTCCACTAAATCAATGCCTTCGGAGAAGGCCCCTCCAATTACAAGGAAACCAACATTTGTTTCACTAGGATTAGTAGGAAAATTATTTAAAAAGGCGATTCTTTCTTGTTCACTGATATCTTTTTCTTGAAAGAAACAATTAAAACCTTCTGGAAGATTAATCATGCTTTCAAGACGATGTAAATATTCATAACTCGGGACATAAACAAAGTAGTTCCCGACTTTATTTGAGACAAACGACTCGATATAATCCACAACTTGTTGATAAGAAGATTCTCGATTTTTATATTTGATAGAAACCTTAGGCGCAATCATTAAAAGAAGGTTATCTTTATCAAAAGGAGAAGGCAAACAAATATAAGGATCGATAAGCTTCTCGCCACCTAAGGTATCAATATAATATTCCATTGGTGTCATCGTTGCAGAAAAGAAAGTTGTGGCTTTTAAATCTTCACAGGTCTGATGAAGGAAATTAGAGGCATCCAAACAATATAAATGAAGGGAAAAGTCACCATTTTCCTTATGAAGATAAGCAAAATAATTATCATCATATAATTCTGCTATTTTATTGAATAAGTTTATTTCTAGTATTAAATTAGTAGTTTCTTTCGTTATTGCTTTATTATCTTCTTTTGATATCTCTTGAAGCTTAGAATATGCGTTAGAAAGGGTCTTATACATCTCATCTGAGAAGTATGGAAACACCGTATTGCCTTCTTCACAGATATCAAAATTAAGGAACATCTCTTTTAATTTTTTGAAAACATTCTTTAATTTTGTGTTTTTGATATGAGCGGAGCTTTTCTTTGCTTCTAGTAATGTATGGTAGTTTAAAACTGCGGAATACATTTCTCTAGAGCGGTCCACTAAATTATGGGCTTCGTCCACTAAGGCTGCATAATGTGTAGAATCAGAATCTAAATATCTTCTTAAATAAGCTGTTGGGTCAAAGACATAATTGTAGTCACAGATGATAACATCGCAGTAAAGCGATAAATCTAATTGGAGCTCAAAAGGACAAACGACGTTATCATAAGCAAGATCCACTATTGTTTGGTAATCAAAACTATTGTTTGTCATCAAGGCATATTCGATGATTCCTTGAATTTTACTATAGTAATTTTTAGCAAAAGGACATTCATCTGGGTTACAAGCTTTGCCTTTGCAAAAGCAAATTTTATCTTTTGCAGTAATTAATATTTCACTGATGGCAAGGCCTTTGTCTCTAAGTATTTTGATAGCGTTCGAAGCTGCTTCTTTTCCTGATCCTTTTGCGGTGAGGTAAAAAATCTTTTGATTATCATCCTTGGCAAGCGATTTTATATAAGGATATAAGGTTGACATTGTTTTACCAATTCCAGTCGGGGCTTCCACGAATAGATTCCCTCCTTTCGTGGCCACTCCATAGACAAGTTCTGATAATTTTCGTTGTCCACTTCTATATTTATCAAAAGGAAAGGCTATTTCCTCGCATGTTTTCTTTCTCTCTTCGAGATGACGAAAAACAATATTATAAAAATCAATATATTCTTGAATAAGTTCTTTGACGTATTGCTCAAGATCAAGAGTGAAAAAGACATAGTCTTCGATTAATTTTTCTTTTTCTTTACCTTGTTTTATATATGTTAAACGGATACCAATATTATCTTGTTCTTTTTCTTTTGCAAACATAAATGCATAGCATTTAGCTTGTCCGAGATGCCACTCCAACTGTTCATCATGGAAGGTTTGAAGGTCCGTGACCGTTGTTTTAATCTCATCAATAATATAACGATATCCAGTTTTGATGATACCATCAGCCCTTCCTTGAAGAATGACATGAACATTCCCAATCATAAAAGATGTTTTTAGAGGGTATTCACTGATATAGGTCGCACTATTTTGACTCGCTTGATATGAGGAATGAATTTTGCTTCCTTCCGTCATGGTCGAACAATTAAAAACGCGATTATCAATATCGCCTTTTCTCAATAAGAAATCTACTAGTTGATGGACACTAAGAATTAAGGATTTATTCATATATAAATAATATATATTATTTTAGTGTTTTTCCTAAGATATTTTGATGTCCGTTAATAAAAGATTTATAATCCATCTTATTTTTGCCTTGTTGTTTTAAGGACAATAAGGCTAATTGGCCATCCTTACATTGAAGATATAAACCATTTTTATCAGCTTTAACTATTTCTCCAACTTGGCCTTCAACTTTATCGTTAGCGATTGCAGCGTCGTAAATTTTTAATATTTCATTATCAAAATATAAATAGGCTCCAGGTTCTTCGCTTAACGCGCGAATCCATCCCAAAAGGGTGTGCACACCATTCTCAAGATTAAGCTTTTCTTCGTCGTCTTTAATGGTATAGCAAAAAGTTGCTTCGTCTTCGTTTTGAGGTTCGCCGATAAGCTTATTATCCAAATAATTAGGTAATTCTCGTAATATTAAATCCCCCGCTGCCAAGGAGATTTTTTCAAACAAAGATGTTGAATTATCTTTGGGGTCGATGTTCACGATTTCTTTAGCGTACATTCTCCCGGCATCCATCTTCGCGGTCATCTCCATAAGTGTCACGCCAGTGACATTTTCATCATTGATTAAAGCAGCTTGAATTGGAGAAGCGCCACGGTATTTAGGGAGCAATGATCCATGAAGGTTCAAACAGCCATACTGAGGGATATCTAAAACACCCTGAGGTACGATTTGGCCATAAGCCAATGTGATAATTAAATCAGGTTTTAATTCTTTTAAGAAGTCATAATCATGACGAATTTTAAGGGGTTGAAAAACAGGAATATTATATTTTTCAGCAACCTTTTTGGCTGGAACAGGTTCAAGAATTTTCTTTCTTCCAACCGGACGATCCGGCTGGGCAACAAGGCCTACGAAATGATAGCCATCGAGAATCATTCTCTCGAAAACTTGAGCACTTATTGATGGAGTTCCCATGAAAATAATTTTGATACTACTTTTATCCATAACGGCCTCAATAAAAATTATATGTAAAAAATATGTTTTTGTAAAAAAATATATTATCTAGTAGAATGTTTAATGTTTGGGAGGGATAAAATATGTATCCTGAGTATGAAAAGGTTCAAGAAAATATCAATGAGGCCAAACTTCTCCTTGATACTGACATGACCATTCAAAACATCTTCGAATTGACAATCTCCCGCAACGCCAAAAACAAAGCGGCAACATATGTTAATTCTAAAGGTAAGCTTAAATCATATTCTTATAAAGAATTCGGCGACAATGCCAAGATTATGGGGTTTGCTCTCAATCGTATATTAAAAGATTTTAATAAGAATTCAAAAATTATCTTAAAAGTAGGAAATAATCCTCACTGGGGTGAAGCCTTCTACGCAATCTCGATGGCGGGTTATGTTCCTGTCCTTCTTGATGCTAGATTATCAAAAGATAACACCATCAATATGGCCAAGCAAAGCCAAGCGGTTGCCATCATCTCTGATGACTTATACGAATATGACATTAAAAAATTATCTCTTGATGATTTAAGAAGAGAAAAGAAACCAAATCCAACTTTTAAGCCAGAATGGGCTAATGAAGTTTTATTCTGCTCTAGCGGAACCACTGGAGATGCAAAATTAATGGTCTTCAATGGCCAAAATTTATGCCATCAAATCTTATCTTCCTTGAAGTTGCCAGAGGAAACCAAGACCTTAATGTATCCTAAGAAGATGGGTGAACTCAACATCTTAGCGATGATTCCATTCCATCATATCTTTGGTTTTGTGGCGGTCTTCCTTTGGTTTACTTATTATGGAAAGAATCTTCTTTATCCAGCGAGTAACGCCACCAATGATTTATTAAGCATTTGTCAAAAAGGAGATGTTACACACGTCTTCTCAGTTCCATTATTATGGGATTCTCTTGCTCAGTCCGTTCAACGCCAAGTTGATATGATGGGCGAAGAATATCAAGAAATGCTCAGCCACATCATCGCCTGGAACGTTGGAGAAAGCCAAGAACCATTATCACTTAAAGAAAAGATTATGATTAAGATGCTTCAAAGGAAGCTTCTTGGTCGTAAAGTCAAATATTGTATTTCTGGAGGCGGATATCTCTCTGAAAAGACCTCTAGATTCATCAATGGTTTATATTATCCATTATATAATGGATATGGTATGACTGAGGTCGGTGTTACATCAGTCGAATTAAGCCCAGATGTGAAGACCAGATTGATTGGAGCTATTGGGAAACCTCTTAATGGAGTGACATATAAAATTGTCTCTTCTAATCCTAAAACTCCAAACCGCGGCGAACTTTGTATCAAGTCTGGCGTTGTCCACATCCGCGAAATCATCGGTGGTGTTGAAAAAGACGCTGCTCTTGATGAAGAGGGATATTTCCATTCTGGAGATATCGCTGAAATCCTTGATGACGGTCGTGTCATGATTAAAGGAAGAATCAAAGATATCATCATCAATTCTGATGGTGAAAACATCTTCCCAGATGAACTTGAAGTTTACTTCAAGAAGATTCCGCATGTCACCAATCTTTGTATTCTTGGTGTCTCAAAGAAACAAAGCAAGGATGAAGATATTGTCTTAGTCTTAGAAATCGACAACTCCATCACTGATGAAGAATTCCAAGGCTTAGGCAAGATGATCAAAGAAATCGAAGCGAACTTACCAAAGAAAGTTAAACTTGATAACGTCTTTGTGGCAAAAGGAAAACTTCCAATTGCTAACAACATGAAAGTTAAACGCTTCGTCATTAAAGAGGCTTTAGAAAGTGAATCTACAGAATATTTGTCTCTTAACGCTAAGAGAGAAGAGAAAAAATTCGATGGTTACGATATTGAATTAGTCAATTCAATTAGAGAGCCACTTCGCGAAGCTTTCTCCAAGATTCTCTACTTACCTAAGTTCAAGATTACCGATAATGGTCACTGGATCAATGACTTAGGCGGTGATTCCATGTCCTATGTGGAATTATTACAATTCGTCGAAAAAGAATTTGATGTAAAGATTCCCGAAGAATTATATGGTCAACTCGTGAACATTAATGACTTCACCGAAGAAATTATCAAACTCAAAGAAGACAAAAAATAAGCAAATAATTAATAATTGCATTATATTAATTAATTTGATAACATACTAAACGCAAAGAAAAGGGGAACAATATGGCAAATATTAAATCTCAAATTAAACGTATTGGCACAAACGAAAAAGCTCGTCAAAGAAATGCTGCTGCAAAATCCAGAATTAGAACATATAGCAAGAAAGTCGTTCTCGCTGTTGAAGAAAAAGATTTAGAAAAAGCAGAATTAGCTTTAAGAGAAGCTTCCCGTTATATCGATAAGTCTGTCAGCGATGGCATTCAAACCAAAAACACTGCTTCTAGACAAAAAGCCAAACTCGCGAGATTAGTTAATTCTTTAAAGGCTGAATAATAATTATTCTGCTTTGAAATTAATCAAGAAAAGCTCAAACGCATAATAGCGGTCGACCTGACCGCTTTTTATGTCCAAGTCTAATTTATATAAATCATCTAAAGTCTTATGGATTGTTTCTTCGCTCATGGAATAGATTTGTTTTTTGATAACTATCGCTCGTTTAGGATTAATCTTTAGTTGCGAGGCAATATCATCTGGACTCGCTCCTTGTTTTCCAAGGAAAACAATTTCGTTCAATAATCTAAATTGATTAGCTAAAGAAGAAACAAGATAAACAGGTTCAACATTAAGAGCGATTAAATCGCGATAAAGTCTAATCGCTTCATCATTACGATGGGTAATCAAATAATTATAAATTTGGAAAATGTTGTCATCTAAAGGTTTGGTGACCAATAAGCAAACATCATCAAAAGTAATATGGTTCGTGTAATTAACGAGTTTCTTCGCGTTGTTTTGAAAAAGATTGATATCTCCATCCACTCTTGAGGCTAATTCAATAATTGCGTCGTTATCAATTTCTGCTTTTAAAGATTTGTTGATATATTGTTTGATGTAGTCTCTAAAAGTGTCTTTATCAGGATTTGAGGCAACGTGAATTTTGGCCTTTTCTTTCAATAGAGAAACAATTTCACTTTTCTCGTTAATCGATTTTGAATCAACAGTGATAATCAGCTCTGTTGATGGATTTGGATTATTGATATAGCCAATAAGTTTTTTAAAATCTTGATCTGCATCGATTTTGTTTTTAGGGCGAGGAGATAACAAAAAATAACAATTCTCAAGGACCACGACTTTTTGGTCGTACCCCAAAGAAATATATGTCGCTTCATCAACACAATCCTGGATGAGAGTCTCACTCGCGTCCATTTTGACGAAATTCATCTCATCAACCGTTCCCAAAACTTCTTTGGTAATCGTTTTAATTCTTTGTTTAATTAATGGAGATTGATCCCCGTAAATAAAGTGAATCATATATCTTATTATGACAAATAATTAAGCCAAAAACTACATAAAAATGTAGTTGAAATAAGTAATTGTTCCAGATAAATCTGTTCTTCGAATCCTCACATTCTGCTCTTGCAAAATATGAATCACTTGAGAATGTGGGTGGCCATAGGAATTGTTATAACCACAAGAAATAATAGCTTCTTTTGGAGATAAATACTTAACCCATTCCTCAGATGTTGAGGTCTTTGAGCCATGATGTCCTACTTTCAAAATGTCACAAGGTATCGATTCGTATTCATTCATAATTTGTTTTTCAATCTTAATCGGTGCATCTCCCATAATGAGAAAATCCTTATTTAAGAGATGAAAGCCTATCACTAAAGATTGATCGTTTTCTTCAGAATATTCGCTGATATGATTATTATAATTAACGAGATTGATATTTCCTATTATAATAGGAAATTTTGTATAATCGTCGATATAGTTTTTCACATAGAAATGTTTCATCAATGAATCCTTGGCACCAGCGTGATCATAATCATCATGAGTGGTGATCAATAAATCAATGTTGTAGATTCTCTCCTTTTTAAGATAGGGAATAAGGTTATTAAAAGCGATATCACTCTTGATATTCCCTCCGGTATCGACCATGATGGTTTTTGACCTACTTCTTATTAGGCAACAATCCCCTTGACCGACGTTGATAAATGATACTTTTTCGCTTACCAAATTTGTTAAAGGAACAAAATATATCCCCCCAAGAACAATCGCTAATGAAAGAGTGTATTTAATCATTGGTCTAAAACGGATTGATTGATAATAAATGATGACAAATAGCAATGAATAAAAGATTAAAAGAAATACGGGATTAAAAGTCGGCGCGTAAACCTTCGGATTTATTTTATCTAATACTCCTAAGACATTTTGGAAGGTTCCCACCACTGTATTTGTGAAACTATATAAAGGCGCTTTGATAAAACATAGAGCTCCCAAGACCATAAAAACGAGAAAGAAAGGAAATAATAATATTTGATAAATCGGTGATAAAAAGGCGATCTCGTGATAATAAGACAAAGTAAAGGGAAGCATTAATAAAGAGATAAAGATTATCGTGCTCACCTTTTTCTTCCATCTTTTTAAAGAAGAAATGATGGGATTAAAGAAATACATCGATATTGGGATCAAATATCCCAAAATAAACGAATCTTGATAAGCTAAATGATAATTGATGATCAAGAAGATAAATCCACTTATCGAGATAACACTGAGGTATGATATCTTTTCTTTAAGCACATGTTTATTAATCCAATTTAAGACAAGAATTAATATGATTTTAAGAAGTGCGAACTTGAATGAAGTGATGAACAATAACGGAGTGAGAACAAAAATTTTAATCAAAGAAACGGTCTTTTCTTTAAATTTATAAGAAAATAAATAATCAATGATTTTTAAAAAGAAATAATAATAAATGCCTGAAGATGAGACATACCTCATCAGATGTAGAGATGAAGCATATTCCATCAATAAAGAATCATTATCTTTACCATAAGAGAATAAAAGGGATCCAATCAGAGAAGATGTTTCTGGATTGAAAAAACTTAAAAAAGACTTTTGAAATGCATGTATCTTTAAAGGAGAAGAAAAAATTATAGAGATGGAATTTATATATAGACCGTTTTGGATCCCTTTTCTCTTAAGGTATGAGGCAAAATCGAAACCACTTTCAATGTAATTGAAATATAGGTCGTACTTCTGCCCTTCGATTGATACGATATCTCCAACTTCATAGGGGTGATTATACTTCGATACGTATAACCTTTCCCCATATGAAGATAAGATAAAATAGTTATCTTTCACTTCGATGACTATTCCCTTATATGTTTCTCTTTGAAAGGAGAGATGGATAAAAGATAATCCCACTCCTAAGATAATTAATGCTATGCATGCAATAAATAACCACTTATTCTTTTTTCTAAAAATGAAAAAGAGAAATATCGGTGTTAATAAAGATAAAAAGAGAATGTTATAACGAAATGAAAGGCCAATGAAAAAGGAAAGAAAAAGAAATAATAGGCTCACTCATGCAAGATGACGTAATCGCGGACTTTACGATAGGTGGCATTTCCAATGCCATAAACGTTTAAGAGTTCCTCAAGCGTCTCAAAAAAGCCATCGTTTTGGCGATATGAAACGATAGAAGAAGCCACTGAAGCCGAGATTCCGTTGATTGTCATTAGTGTTTCAGCGTCATCAACGTTGATGTTGACCTTTTCAATCTCTTCGTTGTTGCAGATATCATTTGAATTATAGAGACCTGGAATGTAATAAGTCATTCCTTTTTCCACAACAAACTCTTCGTAATACGCTCTCGAATCAGCGTTAGAGGTGACCCCTCCCGCCAAAGTGATGAGATCAAGCATTGTTGAACCTTCATCTAATGTGTATGCCCCTTCGTTTTCAATTTCACCCTGAATTGTTACTTTCAAGGTGTTTGGTGCTTCTGAGGAGACAGTCGGGGCAATCGACTGACTTCCGTTAAGCTTTGGTTCGAGTATCATAAACCCAGCGATAACGACGACTGCGGCAATGATAACTCCGATGATAATTTTGACCATAAAAATAAAAACCCCCTTAATAATGAATAGGAGGTTTTTGTCTCATTTTCGTAAAAAATTTTTAAAAAAGTGAAAATTTATTTATCGCTACCCTTGATAGAAACGACTTCTACTTTGTAGGGGGTTGGAGCTTCGACTTCGACGACATCACCGACTTTGTGATCCTTTAAGGCACGACCAAGTGGGGATTCGAGGGAAATTTGATGCTCGAATGGTTTGACTTCATCAGTACCAACGATGGTGTATTGTTCTTCTTTACCAGTGTTGAGTCTTTTGATGGAAACGGTGGCACCGAAATCGATGGTGTTTCTTTTCTTTTCATCATATTCGACAACTTCAACATTGTTTAATAAGTCTTGGATAGCATCGATTTCACGAGCAATTTTTTCCGCTTCTGTTTTAGCAGCGTCGTAGTCCGCGTTTTCGCTTAAGTCACCTTGTTTACGAGCTTCAGAAAGTTGTTTTT
>CAJOQN010000041.1 GCA_905236535.1 uncultured Bacilli bacterium | reverse complement strand
TTTCATTTGATTTTGCAATAGTAGTTTGACGTTGCATAATGTAAATCCTCCTTTACCAAACTAACTTTGTCTTTACCGGGGACTTCGCTATTTGGCATGTGCCGACATAAATATTACTTTATTTAAAATAATATTGTCAAGCATATACTGAAAAGATTATAAAAAAACGCCCGTAGGCGTATTTGAGATTATTCAACGTTTGTATAAACGTTCTGGACATCCTCTAAATCATCAAGCATATCGCAGAGCTCATCATATTTTCTCTTATCTTCTGGATCGCTAAGAGTAATAGGCTCGTTTGGAAGGAAGGTAATTTCCGCGACATCAAATTCACTGATACCCATTTCTTCTAAGACTGCTCTAGCTTGTGCAAAGGCGGTTGGCTCCACTAAAACTTCTAAAGAACCATCACCATTATCGTTGACTTCACGGACATCGACATCCGCCATAACAAGATTTTCTTCGACTTCTTCTAAAGAAGAACCTTTGAATTCAAAAATACCAGTTTCGGTAAAATTATATAAGACACTACCTAAGTGTCCGCCTTTTTTAGTAATCGCAGTACGGACTTCAATCCATGCTCTGTTACTATTATCGGTTAAGGTATCAATAATAAAGAGAGATCCTCCGGGGCCAAAAGCTTCATAACGGCCTTCGGTATAAGCTTCAACTGCTCCACCTTTAGCTTTTTGAATAGCTCTATCAATAACGTCTCTAGTAACGTTTTGGCTTCTCCATTTTTCAATTGCGGATCTAAGAGCAAGGTTCATAGATGGATCTGGCTCACCAGATTTCGCTGCCATATAAATTTCTTTTGATGCTCTGTTAAATAAAGCGCTTCTTTTCGCTGCGGTTGCAGCCATTGCTTTAGCTCTTACTTCGTGTGCTCTACCCATAGTAAAACTCCTTAAATACGAAAAAATTCTATCACAATCTAAGTTAATAGTTAACTTTTTCTAATGTTAATCCTTCAGCGGGTGCTTTATAGGAAACAATATTTCTTTCTTGGCCCTCTAAAAGCAAGTCTTCAAGATATTCAAAATTTTCTTTGCCTTGAGCGACTGCGAGAGAAACTCCAACGATATCGCGAATCATATAACGCATAAAACCATCACCACTAAAAGTGACACAAAGAATTGATCCTTCATTCGAAAAATCGATGGAATATATATTCCTCACAAAATTATTTTCATCTTCTTCTTTAGAAGTCAAATTCTTAAAATTATGCTTTCCCACAAATAGAGATAAAGCGTTTTTAAAGACCTCAATGTTCGTGGGGAAAGGGCACAAATAGACATTATCTCTTTCAAGTGGACATTTTTCTTTAAAATGAATTCGATAAGTATAAATTTTATCCTTCAATGAAAATCTAGAATGGAAAGAATTATCCACGATTTCTAGTTCTTTAACGTAGATATCTATTGGCAAAACTCGATTAAGGGAATAACGGAATTTATCAAGATCAATGTCTTTAAAAACATCGAAATGGAAAACTTGCCCTTTGGCGTGCACTCCAGTATCTGTTCTCCCTGAACCATAAATAACAGTCTCTTGATCCAAAATTTTCGAAATGCATTTTTCAATTTCTTCTTGAATTGTTGGAGCCTCAACTTGCTTTTGCCAACCTTGATAATTTTTACCATTATATTCGACTATTGCTTTAATTCTCATATTACCAACCAACCTTTATCGGATTATTAAACCAAGACGAAATTATATAAATTAAATCAACATTTGCACTAGTTTTATCGAAAATAAACAAAGTTAGAACCAAACCAAAGACCCCTCCAACAACAAATAAGCCAATCAAATCTCTCCAAGAAAATGAGAGAGAACGATAATGACTTCTCTTGGCGTGAGGGTCATATCCTCTAGCTTCCATCGCATCCGCGAGTTCATCACTTCTTTGGAAAGCTGAAATCAAAAGCGGAACAATTAATGAGGTCAAGGCTTTCAAGCGATGAATAAAGCGGCCATGAGAGAAATCAACACCTCTACTCTCTTGAGCTTTCATAATCCTATTTGTTTCTTCGAGTAATGTTGGAATAAATCTAAGAGCAATTGAGACCGTCATCGCAATGATGTGGGCAGGGAATTTTATAACCTTCAAAGGTGTCATATACCATTCGAGTCCATAAGTCAAATCCATCGGTTTTGTGGTCGAGGTTAAAACCATGGTTAAACCAATCATCATCAAGATTCTTAAAATAATATATCCGGCTTGATATAAAGAATCCCAATAAAAGTTAAAGTTATAAATTGTAAAAGCGACATGAGTGTAAGTCTTGTTTGGAACAAGGATATAAATAATCAACAAGAAGAGGATTAAAAACCACATTCCAAGAAGTGATTTCAACAATGATAAAAGAGAGCATCTTGAAATCAACATAATGCTGATAAGGAACAAAAGCATAAAGCCAGAAACGATAAGATTTGTAGACCAAGTATTAAATTTTAAAAAGACAGCGACAATCAAAAGAATTAATAAGACGACCTTATCGCGTGGATCCATTTTATGGATGAATGAGTTATAGGGAGTGTATCGGCCAAAGACTAAATTATTCATCTTTTCTTGCTTCCTAACTCATCTTTTAAATCTTCCAACGAATGTAAATTATTGGAAAGATTAATCTTGTTTTTATTTAATTCTGAAAGGAGTTCATAGAACTTAGGAACTTCAATTTGATATTGAAGAGAATTACTTGTAAATAATTCCTTAGGGGTGCCTTGGAACACTAATTGGCCTTCAGAAAGAACAAAGACACGATTACAATATTTGGAAACAATTTCCATATCGTGTGTCACGATAATAATCGTGCGACCATCTTTATTCATTTTCTCTAAAAGAGAAAGGATGATAGCCTGTCCCTCTGGATCAAGACCTGCGGTCGGTTCGTCTAAAACTAGAATGTCAGGACTAAAAGCTAAAACTCCCGCGATAGCGACTCTACGTTTTTCACCACCGCTTAATTCGAATGGTGATTTCGTAAAATATTCTTCTTTGATACCGACATATTCTAAATATTGATGGGCTCTTTCCAAAGCTTCTTCTTTTTTAATTCCAAAATTCTTCGGACCATAAGCCACATCTTTTTCGACGGTATCTTCAAAGAGTTGGTATTCAGGGAATTGAAAGGCAACCCCAACCTTTTTGCGAAGATTTTTAACTTTCTTAATCTTCTTTTTTCCAGTTGGAACATTAATATCATCGATTTCAATAATCCCAGAATCCCCTTTTAAAAGAGCGTTAAGATGCTGCACCAAAGTGGATTTTCCACTTCCAGTATGTCCGACAAAAGCAACAAAATCTCCATCTTGTATCTCTAAAGAGATACCTTTTAAAGCAAGGTATTCATATGGCGTTTTTTTAGAATATGTATAAAAGAGGTCACTAATCTTTATCGGCATAATTTATTGGCGACCTCCTCGATAGAATCAGTCTCTTTTATCTCGTATCCAAGTGGATTAAAAGTTTTCATCACTTGGTAAATAAAAGGTGTTCTTAAATGATATTCTTTAAGTTTTTCTTCGTTATTAAAAATCTTTGATGGAACATCATTAAAGACTACTTTTCCATCCACTAAAACAATTATTTGATCACTTAAATACGCTTCTTCAACATCGTGAGTAATCGAAACAATAGTCAAAGAAGGGTTTTTCTTTTTTACATCTTGGATTAACTCAAAAATCTCCCTCTTCCCTTTTGGATCAAGCATCGAAGTAGCTTCATCTAAAATAAGGAGTTTGGGAGAAAGGGCCAAAACCCCGGCGAGAGCAACGCGTTGTTTCTGTCCTCCTGACAAATTAGAAGGCTCTTTATGGAGAAATTGTGACACGCCTAATGCATCAGCGTATTCATGGACAATGTCACGCATCTCCTCCTTTCCTAAAAGCTTGTTTTCTAATCCAAAAGCAATGTCATCTTCAACAGTCGCACCAATAAATTGGTTGTCGGGATTTTGGAAAACGATTCCGATGTCTTTTCTTAAAGAAACGATATTCTTCTTATCAACTTCGGTTTCGAATAGGGAGATATTCCCATCGCTTTTTTCCAATAATCCCACTATTAGTCTTGCAAGTGTTGATTTGCCTGAACCATTAGGACCAAGAATCGACACATACTTTCCTTCTTCAATATCAAAGGAAACGTCATTAATAATATGCATCGTTTTGGAATAGGAAAAGGAAAGATTTTTGACTGAAATAATGTTCATAATGGTTAATTATACCATTAAGTGATCTATTTAGATATTTTCTTTTTTACGGAGTATCTAATTTTACGCATGATGGCATAGACCTTTTTGATAGGAATATTTAAAGTAGAGCAGATTTCATTATAGGTGTATCCGATGGCATATAGATAAAGGGCTTTTTGTTCTTCTTTAGGAAAAGCTTTAATAATTTCGCTTATTTCAAAGGAAGTATCATCCAAATATAAATCTTCTTTAAAATCATCATCTTTAGATGAAAGGATATCACCAACACTGGTATCGCCATGTTTATCGATGAGCTCATCGAGTGATATTGCACCCGAAAACATTTTCGCTCCTGCTAAATAGGAATTTTCATTGACAAAACGAATTAATTCTCTTGAGGCTATTTCTTTCCAATATGAATAAAATGGAGTGCCAAAATCAGGATTAAAGTTTTGAAGTCCGAGAACCACTGAATTTAAGGCGACATAAACTAAGTCTTCTTCCGTAACACCAATACTCTTCTTGGTAAAATTGTTTAAAAAAAGACTAGTCAAAATTCTAGCATGTTTCTCATATTTGCTAAGAAGCATCCGATAAGCGGAACGATCACCAGAAATAATGAGACCGACTAAAGCCTCATCTGTTAGAGGCTTTGTATATTGTTTAATATTAATTCTTAATACGTGACATTAAAACCGCCGCAGCAACTGAAGCGTTAAGGGAATTAATCTTCCCTTCCATCGGAATCTTAACGACATAATCGGAATTTTCGATAATTAAACGAGAAATTCCGCTCCCTTCATTTCCAATCACTAACGCAACTGGAAAATCATATTTTAAATCTTGATATAAAGTAGTCGCCGATCCATCCGCGCTAATAACCCAGAATCCATTCTCTTTTAAAAGCTTAATGGTTTGGACAAGGTTGGGAACTTGAGCAATTTTGACATAATTTATCGCGCCTGCAGAGGTTTTCGCCACTGTCGAATTAAGAAGAGCTTGATGATGCTTTTTAACAATAATACCAACCGCCCCAAAAACATCACAAGAACGCATAATAGCCCCAAGGTTATGGGGGTCATTTATTTCATCTAAAATAATAATTAAAGGATTGACTTCTTTTTTGGCAATTCGAAGGATTTCCTCAAGAGAAGAATATTCGTACCTTTTAACCTCAGCAACGATACCTTGATGCACACCGTCAACCATCTTAGATAATTCATTATTATTCTTATAAACAAGAGGAATATTTTTATCTTTAATATTCTTAATTAATTCGGTATCTGAAAAAGAATTCGTTGCAAAAACCCTAATTATTCTATTATTTTTCAAGGCTTCTCTGATTGGATTACGCCCAAAAATTAGTTCATTGCTAATATTTTTCTTTTCCATAATTGCCTTTGCAATTTATATCCTACAAAATACCTTTTGAGATTAATTCATTTCTTAATAAATCACTTTTAGCGAAATCTTTATTTTGCTTCGCGTTAAGATATTCTAAATATAATGTTTTATCTTCTTTAGAAAGAAGAATATAAGGAATATCTAACCCTAAGATATAAAACATATCATTAAGGCTTTTAAATAAATCGTTAAGATGAGATAAATCACATTCTTTATTACGAACTTCTTGGTTTATCTCTTTCACTATATTATCAACTTCACTAATTGCATTCGCAGTGTTGAGATCATCCGCTAAAGCAAGAAGGAATTTATCAATATATTTAGCCTCGCCTTTAGATAAATCAACATTGTTGCTTTGAAGCAATAATGAAGCCTGTTTTATAGCGCTTTGAAGCTTATTAACTTCTTTAGAAGCAGCTAAAATTGTGTCATCGGTGAAATTAACAGGCATTCTATAATGCGTGTTCAAAATAACTAAGCGAGTGACCGCACCACCATATTCCTTGATTAAATCTTTGGCGTATATAACATTGCCTAAAGATTTGGACATCTTTTCATTATTGATATTAATAAAAGCGTTATGCATCCAAAAGTTCGCAATCTTATGATTATGAGTGGCTTCACATTGGGCGATTTCGTTTTCATGATGTGGGAATTTTAAATCATATCCACCACCATGGATATCAATCTTATTATGGAAAATTGTGTCAATCATGACACAGCATTCGGTGTGCCAACCAGGTCTTCCTTTGCCCCATGGAGAATCCCACTTTATTCCTTCTTCGGTGGTTTTCCAAAGAACAAAATCCAAAGGAGATTCTTTTTCAGAATTTTCTTCAACACGCGCACCCGCGATTAAATCATTAATATTTATTCCGCTTAAAGAACCATAATCTTTAATCTTATTAACTCTAAAATAAACATTTCCGTTTTTGACATAAGCCGCATCAATCTTCACCAAATTATCGATATAGCTAATAATCGAATCGATATATTCGGTTACTTTAGGGGTGATGTTTGGATCTAAAGATCCTAATAAATGAATGGTCTTAGAAAATTCATTTATATAAAAACTCGTTAATTCTTTTTCAGAGATATTATTCTCTAAAGCCGCTTTGATGATTTTATCATCAACATCAGTGAAATTAGAGACATATGTGACCTTATATCCAACATATTCAAAAAAGCGTCTTAAAGTGTCAAAGGTCACCACCGGACGCATGTTTCCGATATGTGGATAGTTATAGACTGTGGGTCCACAGACATATAAAGAAACCTCGCCTTCTTTTAAAGGTTTAAAAATTTCAATTTTATTAGTTAATGAGTTATATAAACGAATTTCCATAAATCTAATAAATAAAAGGGTGGAATTAATAACTCCACCCTCGAAGTAATGTTAATTATTCTGGATATTTTTTGCGATTACTGACATAAGAAGTGTGGAGAAGTTCTTCTGCAAGTTCGCTTCCAGGTTTCCCGAGGAATTCATCGTATAAACGGATGATATCTGGGTTATTATGTGATTGTCTGATGACTTGTTTTTCGTCTTCCTTATAAAGGACACTGGCTCTCTTTTGACGATAAGTATCTAAGATATCGAGGTCTTCGTTTGGAAGAAGGGTTGGATGGACATATGGTTGTCCACCACCATTGATACAGCCACCAGGGCAACACATGATTTCGATGAAGGCGTATGGAGATTTGCCTTCTTTGACTTGGTCTAATAAGACTTTAGCGTTCTTCATACCAGAGGTAACGGCGACCTTCACGATTGTGCCTTCAACATCAATAGAGGCTTCTTTGACTCCTTCAAGGCCTCTGACTGCTTCAAAGTTAATCTTTTGATATTCTTTACCAGTTAACCAATAATAGGCAGTTCTAAGGGCCGCTTCCATAACTCCACCGGTCACTCCGAAGATGACACCGGCGCCAGTATATTGTCCAAGTAAGTCTTGATCAAATTCTTCTTCAGGAAGTCTTTGCCAGTTGATACCGCTTCTCTTAATCATCTTGGCAAGTTCGCGAGTGGTTAAGACGGCGTCGACATCGTCTGGCATTTGTTTTCTTTGAGCTTCATATTTCTTCGCAGTGCATGGCATGATAGAGACCACAAATAAATCTTTTGGATCAATTTCATGAGTCTTGGCGAAATATGTTTTAACAATAGCACCCACCATCATATGAGGAGATTTACAAGTGGAGACATGAGGAATGACTTCTGGATAGAAGTATTCGAGATAGTTAATCCAACCTGGAGAACAAGAAGTAATTTGTGGTAAAACACCTTTATTCTTAATTCTTTCAAGAAGTTCATGAGCTTCTTCCATGATGGTTAAGTCCGCGCCGAAGTTCGTGTCAAAAACACGATAGAATCCTAAGCGGTGTAAAGCCGCGACCATTTTACCAGTTCCTGGAGTGCCAATTTTTTCACCGAATTCTTCAGCGATAGCGGCTCTGACCGCAGGAGCGGTTTGAACGACGACTTTCTTACCTGCTCTTAAGGCTTCGTCGACTTTATCGATTTCACTATGTTCCATTAAGGCCCCAGTTGGACAAACATTAACGCATTGTCCACATTGGAGACATGGAGATTGAGCGAAGCTTCTATTTTGGACAGGTCCAACAATGGTTTTGAATCCACGATTTTCAAATCCTAAGATTGAGATAGCGTGGGCTTCTTTACATCTTTCGATACAACGGCCACATAAGATACATTTGGAGGTATCTCTGATGAGGCCTGGTGCTAATTCATCATAAGTTGAAGGGGTTTGTTGACCTTCATATTTTCCGTCTCTCGCGCCAACAAGTTTAGCGACTTCTAAGAGTTCACAATGACCATTCTTTGGACATTCGAGACAGTTCTTATGGTGATTGGAGAGAATTAATTCAACAGAGGCTCTTCTCGCCGCAGTTGCCTTAGGAGAAGAAACACTGACTTCCATTCCTTCGTTGACAGGATAGACACAAGAAGCGACTAATCCACGAGCTCCTTTAACTTCTACTAAGCAGACACGGCAGCTCGCTAAGGAGCATTTACCATGATTAAAGGCGCATAAAGAAGGAACGTTGAAGCCACATTGACGGCAGGCTTCTAAGACCGTAAGAGAGGAATCAACTTGATATGGTTGTCCATCAATTTTAATGTTCACTAATGACATGGTTATTTCCTCCTTATTTCTTGATGATCGCGCCGAAGCGGCACCCAGACATACAGCTACCGCACTTCACACACTTACCAGCGTCGATTTGTAAGACGAATTTGCCAGGAATCTTGGCTGGTTGTTCAGTCGCACTAATACAACTGACTGGGCATCCTCTTTGACAGAGACCACATCCCATACATTTTTCTGGGACGATATAGTATTCCATCATGTTCTTACAAACATGAGCAGGACATTTATGTTCTTTGACGTGAGCTTCATATTCTTCTGGGAAGGCTCTCATCGTTGATAAGACTGGGTTAGAAGCGGTTTGACCTAAAGCACATAAGGAGTTAGTGGAGACGACGCTCGCGAGCTCTTTAAGATCGTCTAAGTCTTTTGGTTCACCCTTGCCATCACAGATTTTGGTTAAGATATCAAGAATTCTTCTAGTGCCGATACGGCATGGTGAACATTTACCACATGATTCATCGCAGATGAATTCCATATAGAATTTCGCGACGTCAACCATACAGTTATCTTCATCCATAACAATGGCGCCACCAGAACCCATCATGCTTCCAGCAGCCACTAAGCTGCCGAAGTCGATCGGAGTGTCTAAGTCTTTTTCAGTTAAGCATCCACCAGAAGGTCCACCAGTTTGAATGGCTTTGAACTTCTTACCATTTGGAATGCCACCACCAATATCATAAATTAATTGTCTTAAGGTTGTTCCCATTGGAACTTCGACAAGACCGACGTTGTTAACTTTACCACCGAGAGCAAAGACTTTTGTTCCCTTGGTGTCGTTAGTGCCAACGGCAGCGAATTTTTCCCATCCTTCTCTTAAGATGAATGGAACACAAGCTAAGGTTTCAACGTTGTTAACACAGGATGGATGTCCCCATAAACCTTTAACCGCAGGGAATGGAGGACGAGGACGTGGCATACCACGTTTTCCTTCGATTGAATTGATAAGGGCGGTTTCTTCACCACAGACGAAGGCACCAGCGCCTAATCTAATATGACAACGGAAGGAGAAATCAGTTCCTAAGATGTGATCACCGAGTAATCCGATTTCTTCTAAGTCTTTAATGGCTTTAGCAAGTCTTCTAACCGCGACTGGATATTCCGCACGGACATAGAAATAACCATCGTTCGCACCAATGGCGTAACCAGCAATCATCATACCTTCGATAACCGCACATGGGTTACCTTCAATGATGGAACGATCCATGAAGGCTCCTGGGTCGCCTTCATCACCATTACAAATCATATATTTTGGTTCATCAGTATCAGGGACGAATGACCATTTTCTTCCAGTTGGGAATCCTGCGCCACCTCTACCTCTTAAACCAGCTTTTAAGACTTCATCAATGACTTCTTTACGAGACATATGAAGGGCTCTTAATAAACCTTGGAAAGCTGCGTGGCCAATTGCTTCATCAACATTTTCTGGATCGATGATGCCATTGCCGTTAAGAGCGAAATCTCTCATTTGTAATTTGTAGAATGGGATATCATGTTGTTTTTCAATCTTCTCTTTGGTTTGAGGATCAATATAGAGGAGACGGGTGACAACTTCACCGTTTAAGATATCTTTTTCAAAGATTTCATCAGCGTCCTTTAATTGGACTTTGGTGTAAAGAGTTTCTTCTGGGAAAATCTTCACGAATGGACCTTGAGAGCAGAAGCCGAAACATCCAACGATGTTCGCACTGACTTTATCTTCAAGATGATTCTCTTTAATTAAAGCTTGGAATCTTTCAAGGGTTTCTTGAGATTCACTAGCGAGACAACCTGTACCACCACAGACAACGATGGCTCTATGTCCTGGTTCACAGTGAATTTTCTTTTCTAAGCACTTGCCACATCTTTCAAAACGGGCTTGGAGTTCTTGTTCGTTTAAAATCTTTTCCATAATTATGCCTCCAAAGCGCGTAAGTCCGCGACAATCTTCTTACAGTTATCAACTTTGACTTGTGGATAGACCTT
>CAJOQN010000040.1 GCA_905236535.1 uncultured Bacilli bacterium | reverse complement strand
TGGCTTAACTTTTTCAAAGAAAAAGGACACCATGTTGAAAAGGGCTCATCATTAATCCCACATAATGATCCGACTTTGCTTTGGATTAATTCTGGTGTCGCGGCTTTAAAGAAATTCTTTGATGGAAGTGAAATACCTCCATCTCGAAGAATCACCAATGTTCAAAGAAGCATTAGAACCAATGATATTGAAAATGTTGGGCACACCGCAAGACATCACACCTTCTTTGAAATGCTTGGTAATTTCTCTATTGGTGATTATTTCCGTAAAGAAGTTATCGCTTATGCGTATGAGATTTTATTCGATGAAAAATATTTTGCTTTTCCAAAGGAAAAAGTTTATTTTACCTATCACCCAAGCGATTTAGAAACAAAGAAATATTGGATGGAACACGGAGTGGATGAAGACCATCTCATTCCTCTTGAACATAATTTCTGGCAAATTGGAGAAGGACCATGTGGCCCAAATACCGAAGTCTTCTTTGACCGTGGAGAAAAATATGATCCTGAACATCTGGGGGTCAAATTATTAGCCGAAGAAATCGAAAATGACCGTTACATTGAAATTTGGGGCATCGTCTTCTCTCAATATAACGCGGTGGCTGGAGTGGACCGTAAAGATTACAAAGAACTCCCATCTCGAAATATCGATACCGGAGCCGGTTTAGAAAGAATCGCTTGCATTATGCAAGGCACTGAAACCAACTTTGAAACCGATTTGTTCTGGCCCATCATTGAGGCAGTTCAAAATATTTCTCATAAAAAATATGAAGAAAATACTTTAGCCTTTAGAGTTATCGCTGACCACATTAGAACTTGTACTTTCGCTTTAGCGGATGGAGAGATGTTCTCCAACGAAGGCAGGGGCTATGTCTTACGTCGTCTTTTAAGACGTGCGGAACGATATGGAAGAGTGTTAGAAATTAATAAACCATTCCTCTCCTCTTTGGTCCCAGTGGTCATCAAAGTGATGCAAGATTTCTATCCATATCTTGTTAATAAAGAAGAATTCATCATGAAGATGATAAACGCTGAAGAGGTTAAATTTTTAAACACTTTAACCAACGGTGAAGCCCTTCTTAGAAAGATTGTTAACGAAGAAGGAAAGATCTCCGGAGAGAACATGTTTAAACTCTATGATACCTTTGGATTCCCAAAAGAATTGACGATTGAAATCTGCGATGAGCTTGGCGTTTCTTATGATTTAGAAGGTTTTAACAATGAGATGAAAGCTCAAAAGGAAAGAGCGAGACTTTCTCGTGGTGACCTCCAAAGCATGAACAAACAGTCAAAAGACTTATTAGAATTCGTCACCCCTTCAACTTTCACCTATGGTTTTGAACCAATCAAAGCCAAAGTTATTGGTTTATTTGTTGATGGTGTCAAAGTCGATTCCATTGAAGATAAAGGTGAAGTGGTCTTTGACCAAACTATTTTCTATGCGGAAAGTGGTGGTCAAGTCGCGGACACTGGAATTATTAAAAACGATAATGTCGAAGCTAAAGTTATTGATGTTAAAAAAGCTCCAAATAAACAATTCCTCCATTCCGTCCAAGTGATGTTTGGGGAAATTAAAGAAGGGGATGAATTCCTTCTTATGATTGATCAAGAAAGAAGACTTAGAATCATGCGTAATCACTCCGCATGTCACCTCCTTCAAAGCGCTTTAACCGAAGTGCTTGGCGATCACATCGCTCAACATGGTTCATTTGTCTCTGATGAATTTATGCATTTTGATTTCAACCATTATCAAAAAGTTAGTGATGTCGAGCTTAAAGAAGTGGAAGAGAAGGTTAATGATTGGATTGCTAAAGCTATTCCAAGCAACATTCAATCCCTCCCGATTGAAGAAGCTAAAAAACTTGGAGCGAAAGCCTTATTTAATGATAAATATGGTGATGTAGTGAGAGTTGTGTGCTTTGGCGACGTCTCTAAGGAATTCTGTGGTGGCACCCATGTGAAGAACACCGAAGACATTGGAATGTTTGTTATCGAATTTGAAGAAAGTATCGCCGCAGGTGTCCGTCGTATTCAAGCGCGAACCTCTTTTGGAGCGTATCAACTTTACCATCATAAAGATGGAACTTTAAATAATATAGCCTTATCTTTAAACACTCTTTCACAAAGCGAAATCTCTCAAAGACTGAAGAGTGTTCTCTCGGAAAGAGATGAACTTAAGAAGGCCAATGAATCATTGATGATGAAACTCGCTCACGCTCAAGGCGAAGCTTTAAAGAACGCTTTTGAAGAATTTGATGGAATCAAACTTCTCATCAAATATCTTGAAGGTAGTGAAAGAGACGCTCTCGTAGCTTTAGGCGATTCATTAAAACAAAAAGAAAAAGACTCGATTATCGTCCTTTTAGGAGGAAGCGATAAGAATATTCCTATTCTTGTAAATGTCTCTGGAAAAGCCCTTGAAAAGGGATATAAAGCCGGAATGATTGTGAAGAATGTCGCCTCTTATCTTGAGGGATCTGGTGGCGGTCGTCCAGATATGGCCAGTGGCGCTGGCAAAAACAAAGAGAAAATTTCTTCCCTTTTAGGAAATATTAAGGAATTATTAAAGTAATGGAAAAAGCTATCGGATTAGATTTGGGTTCTGTTACTTTAGGAATCGCCAAAAGCGATGTCCTTGGTTTTGTCCATGGGGTGGAAACCTTTCGCTTTAAACGTAATCAATACGATTTAGCTCGTCAAAGAGTCCATCAAATAGTCAAAGAGACCGAGATCAAAGAAATTGCTTTAGGCTATCCTCTTCACATGTCTGGAGAAAAGAGTGAAAGAGCGCTTATCTGCGAGCAATTTAAAGAAGATTTATTAAAAGAAGACCCCACTTTAAAGATCACTTTGGTCGACGAACGCTTAACAAGCGTTAGTGCGAATTACACCCTCAGTGAACTCGGGGTTAATCATCAACAAAGAAAAGACAGCGTCGATCGTCTTGCGGCCTGTGAGATATTAGATTTTTATTTAAAAAGGAGAAACGCGAATGGATATTGAAAACGATAAAATGGTCATCATCGATGATGAAGGAAAAGAACAATTAGTGCATGTTCTCTTCACCTTTCATAGCGATGAAAGAAATAAGGATTATGTCCTATATTATGAAGATGGAAATGAAGACGAAGTCATGGTGATGTCATATAATGAAAATCATGAACTCTTCCCCGTTATCGATGACGAAGAACTAGACGAAGTCGAAGAAGTATTAAACGCTTTCCAAGAAGACGAAGAAGAGGAGAGCAAAAACAATTAACTTTAAAGTAGATATTTAAAGTTGATGTTGTTATAATAACTAACGCGAAAATAAAGAGGTATTAAACATGGCAGAAAGAAGAAAACTTACCCGTGCGGGTTTAAAAGAAAAAGAAGAACGCCTTAAATATTTACAAGAAGTCTATCTTCCAGAGATTCAAAAACAACTTTCTGAAGCTCGTAAACAAGGTGACTTAAGCGAAAACGCGGACTACGACGCTGCTAAAACAGAAGCGCTCGAGGAAATACAACTTCAATTCAGTAATTATCTTCGTCGAAGAAGATACGAAAATCTCGAAGACGAAGCTTTAATGGAGTCAGAAGATTTAATGAATAAGAATCCGAATTTTGCCAAAGAGAAAGAAATAAATTTCAGACTTTATCCGTTTTATATAAATTGGAAAAAATTAGAGAAGAATCAAGAAGGATATTTTCGCGTCTTTGTTC
Source organism: uncultured Bacilli bacterium (assembly GCA_905236535.1). Classification (GTDB taxonomy): domain Bacteria; phylum Bacillota_I; class Bacilli_A; order RFN20; family CAG-826; genus RGIG3315. The sequence continues at coordinate 236 of CAJOQN010000040.1, read as the reverse complement.
ATTTTGGATATTTCGGAGTCGCTGTTTATTCTTTATTCAAAGAAAAATATCCCATTTTAAACAAAAAAAATATTTTATTAATTTTCAGCAATTTTATTCCTGATTTAATTTTAAAAAATAAATCAAAAGATAAAAATATCATTGAAGATATCAAATTTTTTTTTGATAAATTGCCCGATATAGATACCATATATCAACTCATTGAAGAAAAAATAATAATGTTAAAAGAAATCAGT
>CAJOQN010000039.1 GCA_905236535.1 uncultured Bacilli bacterium | reverse complement strand
TTCTTTTGGCGATTTTTGTTGTTTTATTGTCACAAAGTCTCTTTGGTTTTGGTTTTTCTTCTTTAATTTCCTCAACAGGAACCTCTTGAGTTTGTTCTTTTTGAGGTTCTTCAACGATTGGCGCTGGAGCTGGTTCTGGTTGAACTTCAGGTTCTTCAAGAATTGGTTCTAATGTAACAGCCACTTCTTCAGGAATTTCTTCTTGAACTGGCTCTTCAACTGCTTCTTGGACAGGAACTTCTTCTTCAAGATGTTGCTCTTCAGGAATTGGTTCTTCCTCTAAAGATTCTTCTTGAGGTGCAGGTTCTTTTAAAACTTCCTCAGCAGGTTCTTCTTGAGGTTCTTCGTTAATAGGTTCAGCTTCTGGTTCAGAGACAGGCTCTTCAACAACAGGCTCTGGTTCTGGCTCAGGCGTTGGTTCAGGTTGAACTTCTGACTCTGTTTCGATATAAGTTGTATCTTCTAAAGAAGCCGCATCGATAATCTCTTTTCTCTTTTTGTTGAGCAAAGATTCTTCGTAAGCTTGGATCATCTCTTTTCTTTCTTGCTCGAGAGCGGCTTCTTCGGCTTCTCTTTGAGCGATGATCTTTTCAACTTCTTTTTCGTATTTCTTCGCTTGTTTTTCTTTACGTTTTTGAAGCGATTCTTTTTGTTTGAGGTTTTCTTTGACCTTCTTATTCAACAAATATTCATCTTCATAATAAAGTCTTTCATATCTATCAGGATGATGTGGAAGGTCTTTTCTTACTTTGGAATCTAGGTAATTTTTATATTCAGGATCCACTCTAACGAAAAGGATTGGTCCTTTCGCATATGGACCAAAGACAAATTGCTCATCATCGACACTGGTGAGAATTTTTGGTTTGTATACTTTGTTATTCTTTTTAATCTCGGTAAATTCAGTTTCATCTTCTAAAGCGAGATATTGCGAATATAAGAGATAATTCATCGCTGCTCTTTCTTCATCATCAAAATTCTTATAGATCTCAGTGACCTTATAGTTGACGCCTAAAGAATCAAAATGTTCAATGAATAAGAAACATTCGTAACAGTGATGATATTTCGGGTTTTTACGGATAATATTGGTTTGAAGAATGGGGCGTCTGACGTCTTTTTCATTCTTCATCTTTCTCATGAAATTGGAATTATAGTAATAGAAGAGATATTCTCTCATCTTTAAGATACGATCAAGATAATTTCTTGATTTAATCGCGATATCATCATAAGCTTCTTTTTTAACGCGGATTTTGGTCTCGATTTCCACTTCTTTCCCGTCAATAATCGAAGAATTTTTTAAATACATGACATCTTCGACATGAAGAGGAATCTTTTCTCTGATGAAGTTATATCTCTTTTCAACGAAAAGAACGAGACGACGGATGAAGGTCGCGATGAATCTATTCTCATAAGTATAGAAATTGTCATCGTTATAGGATGAAAGAATCTTTGAAGGAATAACATTCCCATTTTCATCAACTGTTTTAATAAATTGAGTGTGAGAGGCGAGATGTTGCACTGAGTCACTATTAACCTTTTTCGCTAATTCCACGGGTGTGACCGATGATTCGGTTTTAGTGACAGTGCGTGGATTATTAACAATCTCTCCTAAATCAAAAAGGCAATCCTCGATAACTTTAATCCAAGACGAATCAAAAAGTGACGACTCATAGTGAGACATGCGGAGATAATGGTTTTTCCCTTGGAGAAGGGACATATAGATATCATTCGCATTTTGGTCCTTATTGAGTTGTTTAACTTTTGATAGATATTTTTCAAAAAGTTTTTTATTAGAGGTTGCCATAATTGTTAATTATTAGTTGTTTTTAAGTAATCCTTCAATATAGCGATGGGCCATTTGGAAATTGCCTTTGCCATATAATTTGTCAAGGTAGGCATCAAGTTCGCCTAATTCGTCTTTTAAGAAGGCGATATTTAAAGATTCAAATTTCTTTAAAATCTTGTTGGTGAAGATGAAGTCAAAACCATCGGTTTCAGTGCCACCACAGGCGACAAAGACCGGAATAAAGGAATCTAATTGCTTTAAAATACGGTTACCGAAGGCGAGTTTGAATTTCTTGATGATGAAATTATCAAGTTCTTCAAATTTGCGTAAGAGAGCTTCGGAGACTCCGAATTGTTTCTTCGCATCTTCAAATAACATATTAAGTTGCGCGTAAGGAATAGAGAGTGGTTCTTGTTCTTCAGATTCAAAGAATCTTCCTTTATCTTCAAAGAAGATAGAGATAGCACGGTCATAAACCTTATCAGAAATCGTGAAGGTTGAATCGTCGTTGTTCGCCGTTCCGAAGAACAAAACGTTTTGAGGAATTAATAATTTACCTTCTTTGAGGTGTTTTGGATCATCCGCTTGTGGAGATGGAATCAAATCGATAACCCAGTCTTCGACATCTCTCATTTCCATGACGGAGAGGAATTCGGCGAAGTAATATTCAATTCTCGCTAAGTTCATTTCATCGAGGACGATGATATCTAAATCTTTACGATATGTGGTGATATATAAAGCTTTTAAGAATTCGGATTCATTAAATTTCTTAGTGAATTCATTGTAATAACCAAGAAGTTCACTTCTATCTTTCCATGATGGTTGGACTGGGATAAGCGCACTATCAAAGGAGAAGAATTTACCCAAAGCATAAGCTAAGGATGTTTTACCGGTACCGGAGATACCTTCTAAAATGATTAATTTAGAGGTCGCAATACCAGCGAATAATTGACGAATAACATCGACAGGATAATAAAGTTTGAGTTTAGAAGCCGCATAATTTCTAAAAGAGTTAACGAGTTCCTCTAAAGAGAGGCCTTCTTTAAACATAATAGAGGTATCGGCGTCTTCGTATAATTGATCGACTCTGGTGAGTTTTGGGAAGCGTGAAGAGACTTCTTCAATAATTTCTTTTTCTTCTTTGGACATATCATCGGCTTTAAGACCCATATATCCAGTTTTAAGATTAAGAATCTTGTCTTTTTCTAAGACTGCTTGATAAAGTTCGTAATTAAGTCTTTCAACTTGTCTTCTGAGTTCATCTTTATCAAGTTCTCTTTTGACGAAACGGATATATTTTCTAATTAAAAGGAATAAGCCAAAGCAAATTCCGCCGATTAAAGAGATAAAGAAAATAAAGAAGATAACATAGAAAAACCATCCCCAGAAACCAAAACTTGGTGAATAGGAACCGAAAAGAGAGTTGTAATAAGCAAAATTGCCGGGAACTTCGGACCATGGTGAAGCAAAGACTTTCGTGAAGAAAAGACCGAGGTGCTTAAAGAAAGCAACGATCATATCTCTTAAATATTCAAAGTAAGCTGTCATATATAATTACATCTCCCTTCCAATCTTGAACGTCAAGCCAGCGAGGAATGAGGATCCCATCGTTGAATTCACACTGGCAAGATCCCATCCTTCAATATAGATTGATAAGACAATCTTGCGTGGAGTATAACGATACACTGGGATATAGAGTAAACTCTCGTGTTCCGCTAGCTCAGGTAGTCCAATTGATTGTTCTTTTGCAAAGCTGAAGCCTTGCTCTTTTGATTTTTCTAAATTAAATGGGTGAACGCCTTCTGTATGTTTGGCGTTGAAGGCATTAGCCTCACCACTATAAGGAATATCTTCACTTAGAGCGTCATCATAACAAATTAAATCTCTATCGTTATATTCCCCATAAATTACTTCGTACAATTCGTTTCCACTTTCGTAATAGTCGAAGATTTCATCGCCGGTGTTATCAAGGATACCCCCAAGGCTGACTTCTTCTTCTTTGTTTGGATCGATGATGTAGAAGTTATAACAATCGGTGTCTGGAACAAGAATAGAAAAGCGCATCGCTTTACTTAGTTCGTTTAGACACTCATAGATTTCTTCAACTGTTTTGTCAGGATGATCGCTTTTGATTTGTTGCGCGTATGCGCGATTAAAATCAAGATTTGGCTCGATATAAGTCTCGAGGGCATCAACGGTCACATACACATCATCATCCGAATAAAGATATAATTCTTGTGAATAATATCCGTTTTCATTAACTCGTCTGTTAGGAATTCCTTCATCGTCGATGAAAGGATAAGAATTGTCATAAAAGACGGGTTTTTCAGCTTTTTGTGAAAGCCATGATGAGCTATAGACTGTGGAAACTGGTTCGAAGACGTCTACTTTCTCCAAATCATCATAGTCTAAAGATTCTCTAAAAGAATCTACATCAGTAGTTGTCGAAATTTTGAGGTCTCTTTCCCCATCAATAGAAATCTCGATTTGATCAATGTGGAGGAACGTTGAAGCGTTATACCACGCGAGAGAGATGGAGAATGAGAGCGAACATAAAGCGACTGTTCCAATCAATAATGATAAAACAATCCTTTTGTTATTCATAAATAATTAAACTCTGTTAATTTCGTAAGTAATACCAAGTGTAAATCTGTGACCGGCCGATTGGTCGATAACGACATGATCCCATCCTTCGACGAAGATTGTGACGTTGAGATACACTAAAGCATTGGTGTCGTTAGACGTTTTTCCCACTGGTTTTCCGTTTGAAAAATATTGACTGGCATCAACATCGGGACGGACGGTGGAAAGTGTTTCATATTTACCTACTTTGTAGGTAAGATTTTGATAATTGGCTTTTTTAACCCCTGCTTTATGCTTGGCAAAGAAGGTGGTTGCTAATTCGACACCAGAAGAGCTAGTGTGAATATATTGAGAGTGATCCACTCCATTAACATTTTCAAAAGCAGAATCAGCAGTGATTGGTTCAGAATAGGTGAGTTCCCCTTCATATTCCCCATAGATGATTTCTTCCATGGTCGATGGATTATAGTCGTAATAACCATCACCATTGAGATCGAGTAAACCGCCCATAACAGTTTCACGAGCATCACTGGATGTTTCATCACTAGATGGATTTAATAAGAATGAATTGGTTTCACCTTCAAAATAAACACGGACCGCTTTATCGACATTCATTTCCCCGGAGGTATGTGCGAAGGCATCAGTGACCCATAAATCTTGATTCTTGACAAATTGATTGCTGGAATCAACGACACGGAAAACAAATGGAATTAAGACATAATGGTCTAAAACTGCTAAATCAGAGGTAGATGGCACTCCGAAGGCTGGAGCCCTGTAAAGCGATAGATCGCCATCGCTTTCCATAGATCTAGAAGTTATTGGGGAGACGAGGTTTGTCGCATAATTAGTATCTTCAAGATACGAATTAATCGCGCCACTGGTAAAGCCAGAACCAGCGGTTGCCCAAACGATGGAATGAGAGTCCCTATTCTCACGACTAAGCTTATATTGAGACATTTCGTCGTCATCAATATAATTGTCGTCGTCAACAATGCCAATTTGAAGTTGGAACGTTTTCGACACGGAGACTCCGCGATATGATAATCTAGCACGTGTACTATAAGCATACCATGCAAGAGAACCTGCGGTTGTCGCCACAAAAGCCGCAAATGTCATCATAGTCAAACCAGCGAGATATAGATTGATCTTTTTGTTGGCGTCCATCATTAACCTCCTCCCCATATAAAAATCTAAAATAATATGTTTTTAAAAAAAAAATAATATAAAGATAATTGGTAATTATTCAAGAATGCTTGCAGCAAAAGTCATACCAATATCAAATTTTGCGCCAATCGCATCTTCCCAAACGGTTTTTCCATTAAGAATGGTCCAACCTTCAAGGAAGAAAGTAACAGTGACATCTAAAATGCCATTGGTATCAGTTGTTCCAAGAACCTCACCACCAGTTAATGTGCCCTTGTTATCAGTTGGTTTGACATTGTTGATGGTATAGCAAGTTTGTTGATTTGCTTCTAGATCATAATCTTGTTCACCATAGATTAATGCAGTCTTGTTTTCAAATTCATAAGCACTTCCTCTTGCGGAAAGAGCATCGGCTTCACCATCGTTGTTAAGATCTAAATTTCCACCAACTTTAGTGTTTGCACCAGTTTTGGACATTAACCAGTTAGTTGTACCAGCAGAGACATGGACTCTAATAGCATCACTAACATCTTGATGACCATTAGATGTATCATTTTGGATGAGTAAATCAGAAAGCCAAATATCAGTATTAGCGATAGGCTCTCCAGTTTTGTTGTCCAAGTATCTTAATTGAATATCGAATTGGATGTAATCGGTTGCCGCGGCATCTGCCCACTTATCGTAAGTATCATAGAATGCAACTGGATGTCCTTTTAATGCACTAGCATCAAAAGCAGCATTTTTTTGAAGCTTTCCAGCAGTGATTGGTAATAAGTTGGTATTGTTCGCATTGTTAGCTAAATAAGTTGCGAAATCGGCTTGACCAAGTGTGGTCTTGCCCCAATTATAGGTATGTGTGGCATCATCTTTAAATTTGACTTCTAATTGAGCAGTTTTAACATCGGTTTGGCCAACATAGGAAAGAATTGCTCTTGTTGAATATTGATACCATGCAAATGTACCAGCAATTGAACCAACTAAAGAAATTCCAACACCGCTCATAAGAGTCGCGACTAAAATGTTCTTTTTGTTAAATTTTCTAGTATTCATAAGCGTTAATTTCAACTCCTAATCTTAAGTTTGCTCCTACTGGAGCTGTTTTGAAGTTCTCAGATTGAAGGTCATATCCTTCAAGCCAAGTAACTAAGGTATACCTTTTGATTGCACCTGTATCGAACGGCCCATCGGTTGAGATAGTTGTGATAACGGAATCTGATTCAAATTCCTTCGCATATCCAAGGAACGGATTAAATTCGTCTGCTCGACTTGGATCGACAGTAATAGCTTCCGCGAAAGAAACATTTCCGTCTTCATCGATATGATGGTTTGGACTTCTCTTCGCATAAATCTCATTGTGATGTTCAGCACTACTTCCTTCGTTTTCATAAATCATGACGCGAAGTGTATCTTCAATTTTTCTTCCATCACTACCAGCCTTGGAATCAAGGATGAGAATCTTCATTGAGTAACTTGCAGGAGCAGTTCCCACGTTTTTCAAAAAGAAGGTATATTTGAAGAATGGAATGCTTGTGACTGTGACATTATCAGATTTTTTGTTGGCCCAGTCGAGATACGTAGTGTTTTCTGAATCAAGCGCATCTGAATCAGGAAGTTGAGAATAAGTTCTCTCCTGATATTTCGGAAGGCTGTCCACCCTCAAGAATGAGGATTGTGCGACGAAATCATGTGTTCTAGAAAGAGAAAGGCTCACATTTCCGTTATTGAGGGCCACGGTAAATGTCCCAACATAACGACCTAAAAATGCGACAATAGCTAAAGATGTCACGACGATAGTTGAAACACCGGTGCCGATCGCAATAAATTTGTTCCTTTTTCTTTTCTTTACATATTTGAGTTCGTACATAGTTTTGTGCTCCAAAGGTATGAGCGTGTTTTGTCCCAATGGAGTAATAAAAACGCCAGTTGCCTATCATCCATTACAATGGCGGGTTTAATACCCCTAAGGCAACTGGCTATCTTATATAATATAAGACCCTATAGCTTTGCGAGACCATATCACTATGGTTGTGCTTTTATCTCGTTTATCATT
>CAJOQN010000038.1 GCA_905236535.1 uncultured Bacilli bacterium | reverse complement strand
TCCATAAGTTGCAGTTAATCCGGTTGGAATATCATATCCAGTTGGAGTCGCTTGACTAATTGTAAAAGGTAATACCGCCGTCGCTTCTCCAACAGTTAATCTTGCTTCATATGTGCCAACATTAATGCATGAAGTCACTAATTCATTGTTTTTATAATAAACAATGGATGGCGAAGCAAAGGCTTCATTATCATAGCCTGGTGCGATGGATATCGAAGATTTCTTATCTGAGCCATCAAATAAATAGTTTGCTTCCCCCTGAAGAGAGATTGTTAATCCTTCGGTTAGCGGGCATTTTGCCTCCAAACATTCTGCGGTTATACTGGCTCCAGTAGCTGTATAAGACCAGTTGTGTTCGTGGGTGGGAATCTTAACAGCCATATACTGCCAACGATCACTATTATATTCTGATGCCGTTCTAATAGTGGATGGAGCAGATGTATCGCCAAATACGGCTAAATCATCATTATTAACAATTAAATCACCTTGTTGGAGCAGTTCTGCATCTGGGTCATAAACTGCGCCACGACCAATGCCATAAGCGACACTCCCGCCGGTTGCAGTAATCGTGCCGTCTGAGATGGTTACATTTGCACCGTGTCCTCTGAAGCCACCACCAATACCAGCGCCAGTATACTCGTGTTCAATATCACAGACAGTTGCAGTAACTTCACCACCAGAGATAAAGATATCACCGCCATTTCCCAAGTATCCACCACCAATGCCGGCAGCATAGTCGCCACTAGTTGCAGTAACCGTGCCACCTGTAATAATAATTTGATCACAAGGAGCATCTTCACCACCACCAATGCCAGCGCCAAATTCGCCACCGGTTGCAGTAACTTCGCCACCAGATATTCTTATTGAACCACTTGCGGATCCACGGCCACCACCAATACCGGCAGCATATTGGTCACCGGTTGCAATAACCGTGCCACCGTAAATAGTAGTTGTAGTAGTTGTACAACCACCATTGTATCCGCTTCCAGAACCAATGCCGGCACCCCACCAGCCACCGGTTGCAATAACCGTGCCACCGTAAATAATAATTTGATCAAAAGGAGCTTCGTCACCACCACCAATGCCGGCACAATAATCACCACCGGTTGCAGTAACTACCCCCCCTGAGATAATAACCGTGCCGCCATCACATCCCGAATCTCCGCCAATGCCGGCAACAAAGTCGCCACCAGTCGCATCAATTGCACCGCTGTCTCCGCTTTGACTATATATGTTTAACGTATTTTCTTTATCGACACGTATGCCTGTATTTACAGTTAATTTGTAACCGTCGCAAAGAATGATGTTTGCAGTACCAGTGACGGTTATACGATCATCAATCGTTATATTGTCTTGGAGCACATACCAGCCGTTAGTCCACGAAGTATCAGAACTAGTAATCGTCGTATAGTCAGAACAAGTATATTCGGTATCAACAACCACATTATTAGTTGAATCCCAGGATCGAGAAATATATGTTACTGGTTCTCCATAAGCTCTTACTTCTTTGAATATTTTATGGCTGGTGTTAGTGAAGGAAGCTGTGCTTATTGCGCCGCCAATACAAAGCAAGACTACCACGCCCAACGATAATTTGTTACTAGTTGTTTTTTCCATAAATCGCTTTCTCCTAATACGGCTATATTTTCGTAATAAACCTATATTTATTAATATAATAAATGTTTTAGATAGTAAAGCGCAACCAATCCTTGGATCCATCGTAGTCTTTTCTGAAAATGTAATGCTTCATGATTCCATAAATCACTGAAAAACAAGATTTTATCAACTCTTTTTTTGCGAATGTTCCCCCAGCAAGAAATTTATCCCCCTAGTAAATTTAAGTCTTTCAATTTATGAGCCAAAATTTGTTCGAACTCTCGACCTGATTCCCTCAAAAAGCACAAAAAAATGAGCTTTGTAGCCCATTTTTGCGGTTTTCCGCATATTTTACTTTGTATCAAAGTATGTATACGGTTATGGTACCCTCGAGGCGACTCGAACGCCTAACCTACGGCTTAGAAGGCAGTTGCTCTATCCTGTTGAGCTACGAGGGCATGCTTAAATATATTATCAAATTGCAAATAAATTTCAAGACATTAGTGAAGTTTATTGTATAACGCTAGAGCAAGATCATATGGAAGGATTTGATTCAGTTCTTCAATAGAAGCATTTTTCAATTGATTAAAATCTGGATAGGCTTTTTCAATTAATTCTCTTCTCTTTTTTCCAAATCCTTTAATATCGTCAAATATCGACTTAGTTTGATTTTTTAATCTTTCGCTTCGATGGAAAGTAATTGCGAAACGATGAACTTCGTCTTGCATTCTTGTTAATAGGAAGAATAAAGCGGAGTTATTTATTGGATAAGTATTAGAATTAATATCGATTAAACCTTCGGTTTGATGTTTATCATTTTTATATAATCCAAAGATAGGAATCTCCACTTCAATGTCTTTTAAGGCTTCGGTTGCGGCTTCAACTTGGATAAGTCCCCCATCGACAAGGATTAAATCTGGATTCTTTTTGTTTTCGTTTTTGTTTCTTAAATAATGACGAGTAATAACTTCTTTCATGCTCATCAAATCATCGCGTTTTTCATCGTGTTCGATATGGAATTTACGATAGAGTTTACTGGCTTTTTCGCCGTTGATAAAGGCCACCATCGCCCCGACGGGTGATGAACCTTGAATATGTGAATTATCAAATAGTTCAATGTGATATGGAGTGGGGATATGAAGAAGGTTTCCAAGTTCCTCTAATAAAGCAATCTTATCCGCTTCGAGTTTCGCACTTAAGAAATATTGATCTAAGGCGTTATCCGCATTTTCTTTGCAAAGAGTGATTAAATCGTTGAGCTTTCCTTTGGAAACACTATATATATTGGTCTCTAACAATTCATTGATGTTATCAATAATGCTTTGGGAATTGATGATGATTTCATGGGGTAAATCATGAGTGTCATAGAATTGAAGAATTAAATCAGAAACCTCATCTTCGAGTTCACCAAATTCTTCGACGATAAAGACCTTTTTATCTAAAAGAAGTCCTCTTCGATACATAAGAATCGCTAAAGCGACATATCCACTTCTTTTTGAAAAGGCAAAGATATCACGATCTTTTTTATCGTTGGTTTCAACGTTTTGAGTGTCATTGATATGATTGATGGAATCGATGATGCGCTTATATTCTAAAGCGCTTTCAAAATCGAGGTTTTCACTCGCTATTCTCATCTTTTCTTCAAGTTCATGTTTTTCTTTTAAATTGTTACCTCTTAAAAAGGATTTTACTTCTTCTTTTAGCTTTATGTTTTCATCTTCACTAATGTCATTAACACATGGAGCGATGCATTGATTTAAATGGAAATATAAACAGGTATCTTTATGGAGATTTTTACATTTTCGAATTGGGAAAATCTTATTAATAAGATTAATCATCTCATAGGCCGATGTTGATGAGGGGAATGGGCCAAAATAGTCGTAATGTGAATCCTTCTTGTTTCTTTTGATTTCAAGATAGGGAGTCCCCTTCTTTTTTAAAGCGATATAGGGGTAATGTTTATCATCCATCAAAAGGATGTTATATCGAGGATAATATGTTTGAATCAGATTCATCTCTAAAACAAAAGCTTCTTTTTCATTTTCGGTGATGATGGTTTCAAAATATTCCACATTATCGCGCATCTTTAAAACCTTTCCGACTTGGGGACGGAGAAAATATTGGCTCACTCTTTTTTGAAGATCTTTGGCCTTACCGATATAAATAATCTTATCGTTAATGTCGTGCATTAAATAAACACCAGGAAGGTGCTTAAGATTATCAATACAAGTTTTTAGTCTTTCTTTCATTTAAAAATGACCACTGTGGCACCCGCGCCACCCTCATATTCACCACCTAGTCGATAGGTTAAATCGTTTTGTGCTTTTAAGATTTCGTGAGTCATCTTTCTAAGCGCGCCACTTCCGAAGCCGTGAATGATTCTTACTTGATGTAAATTCTTTAAACGAACATCGTCTAAATATTTGATGAGTTTATGTCTAGCTTCTTCGACATGCAGGCCAATGATATTGCATTCCAAAGAAACATCCACTTTGATAATATCTTCATAATTTCTCTTTTGTGGGAGTTTCTTTTGTTTATTTTCTGGTTCGAGAATCTTATGTAATTTAGAGGTTTCAACTTCAAAGGAAAAACCAGAATCTGAATTGATCTTCGCTCTTTTTCCTTTCAGAGCGATAACGCGACCATTCATATTTAAAGAGGGAATTGAGACATAGTCTCCAACATTGATTTCTTCATCAAAATCATCCATCTCTTCTTTATTTTCTAATTCATCAATTCTTTTTTTGAGTTCGATAACTTCATGGAGTTTCATATCTCCATTTGAAAGCATTTTAATAATGTCATCGATCTCTTTTTTGGTCTTATTGATGAGCTTAGCTTTTTCTTCTTCGACATCTTTTAATAAATTATCTCTTTTCTTTAAGAGATTATCTTTATCAACTTCCAGTCTTTTCCGTTCGTTTTCAAGGATATGATTTTTGTTTTCTAATTCTTTTTCTAAAGTGCTTGTCTCATTGATTTTCTTTAAAAGAATGCTTGTTAATTCATCGCTTTCATTTTGACCTTTAGAGGTTAAATATTCCCTCGCAGTTTTAACGATTTCTTCTTTTATTCCATATCGAGATGCGACACTTAAGGCATAGCTCTTTCCCGGCGTCCCTTGCTTAAAGATATAGGTCGGTTTAAGATTCTCTTCATCGAAAAGCATCGAAGAATTATCGAGGTTCTTCGATAAGAATGCATATTCTTTTAAAGCCTCAAAGTGTGAGGAAATAAAGGCTAAACATTTCTTTTCTTCTAAATATTTTGTGAGCCCTAAAGCGAGAGCTTCTCCTTCTTTTGGAT
>CAJOQN010000037.1 GCA_905236535.1 uncultured Bacilli bacterium | reverse complement strand
TAAACTTAGTTCATGACTTAAAGAAGCATTATCATAAATATTCAAAACAGGGTTGAAAGATGAGCTTGTAGACCATAAGAATGTCTTGATTTTCATTTAAATGAACCTCTATCAAAATGTTACGATAGAATAGGGAAAAAAGTAAATATCTATTTTATTAAAGCAAGAATTATTAAATCCAATATCATCATGCCCGCATATGTAGGGATGAGTGAGTTATTCTCAATTATTAATAATTTTTGTTTTACAAAAGAGTCCACTATTTCTTTCTTTTCTTCATAGAGATTAATATTAAATCTTTCAATGAATGAATCCAACGATAAGCCTTCGTTTGTCCTTAGATTAAGCATGATGAAATAATTCATGTCTTCCTTTTTAGATATTTCGTTTTGTTCCTCAAGGAATTCGCCGCTTAAATATTTAGTGAGATTTCTAGTATTTGTTCCTCTAACATTATCAACATAGAAAGCTGCGCCTAAACCAATCGCATAATATTGTTCATCTTTCCAATAAGTCATATTATGAAGCGATTTATGTCCTGGTTTACACCAATTGGATACTTCATAATGGATATATCCATTAGAGGTGAGATGGTCTTCAATAATATCATACATCTCTCTAGAGATATCTGGTTCCACTTCTTTAATTCCATCGATATAAAACTTTGTGTTCTCATGGATAGTGAGCGAATAACAAGAGATATGTTCGGGATTAAGCTTGATGATATTATCAATATCCTCTTTAATCATCTTTTTCGTGACATTAGGGAGCCCTAATATCAAATCAAAGGAAATGTTATCAAACCCTAATGAAAGGGCCTCTAAATAGGCTTTTCTGGCATCCTCAAAGGTATGCTTACGATTGAGGAAAGATAAAATCTTATCATTCGTGGATTCCACTCCAATAGAAAGGCGATTTACTCCACCATCTTTCATCAACAAAAGCTTTTCTTTGGTCAATGATTCAGGATTAGCCTCCACTGTGTATTCCTTGATATCTTTTGTGTAAGGCTTAATCATCTCCATCAATTCTTTGAATTGCTTATCGCTTAAAGCGGTTGGAGTTCCACCACCGATATATATAGTGTTTAATGGATGACCAATTTTTAAAGAATCTAATTCCTTTTTTAAATAAAAAAGATATTTATCCGCGACATCGGAAAAATATCTAATTTTAGCAAAATCACAATAGCCACAGATATCGTGGCAAAAAGGGATATGAATATATAAAGATAAAGGCTTATTTATCTTCTTCATCCTTATATTCGCTTACTTGCTCCGCAAGCGCTTCATCTTCGATAGGTTCTAAGACACGATCGAGATTCTCTTTGACGGTTTGTTCTTCACTAGGTTTAGTGTTTTCGCTTTTCATTTTTGGATGAAGGAGACGATAGATGAGGAAAGCCACACCTGCGATAACAGCAAAGGCCGCGACGATAATTAATAATATGAGTAACGGATTCATAATTATTCTCCTTTTCTTCTAAGAACTGGGGTATAAATAAATTTATTTTTGATTTGTTCCTTGCGGTAATAACCTAGGGTTACGAGGTGTTCCATCGAGGTTCTCGCAGTTTCATAAGCACAGCCGAGAGACTTTTTATATTGGGCGATGGTATAACGCTTATTCATCGTGCAATGACGGGCGTAGAAATGGGCCTCTCCCTTCTTTAAAGAAGGATCGCTTTCCAATAAGTCTTGTTCAAGTCTTGTCGCTTCTTTTTCATCAAGGATTGGTGGGATATAAGCCACCGCGAGTTGAGGGACTTCCACTTGTGCTTGAGTTTGAGGTCTTGTTGATTCGATTTCTTCAGCGTTTTCCTCTAACTCTTGTTGTTGTGGCTCTTCTTGTGGTTTAACCTCTTCAGGTTCATCATCTAAACGATAATAATCGTTTCTAATCACTTGAACACTGAAAGCGGCAATTTGATCAAGTAAATCTTGAGCCACTCCACTCACCACTCTAAGCGCAAAATTGATGAAGTAGGTAATATCCGAAGTCTTTTGAACTTCAACGCAGTTTTTAGCATTCTCTTCGAGGTATTCAACCAAGAACTTTTCAAGTGGCATGAGGACGGCGGTTTGACCAATATCATTATGGGCAAGAACCGCTTTCATCATGAGAACCGCGATTTCATCATTATATGATGGGAATGGTTTAACATAGTTGATGTAATAATAAGTGACAATAGCTTTTGTGACAAGGGATAATGTTGACTTTTCGATAAAATCGAACAAAGAATCCATCATTCCTTCAATCGCACCTGTTGGGGCCGCGGTGTAAATACGATCGATGAGAACTCGATTGTCTTTGCTTCTATCTTCGGTTGTGCGATAGAAAGAAACAAGTTCATCGGTATCGATTATTCTAGAATAAATCTCAGCGAGAAAATCTTCATTAACCGGATTGACATAAGCTTTTTCAACATATTGAAGAGCGTTAAAATAACTCGGTAAAATCTTATAAGAATTTGAGATATCTTTTAAATCTCCATTAATAATGGAGCGAAGATATGAATCGGTGACATCGAGTTTATATTCTTTTGATAAATAGCGAAGATTATTAATATAAGAATTAAGTTTAAATGATTTGGCGTCATTAGAATTTAAAATTCTACCAGCTTCTCCTAAAAGACGGATAATTTTGAAATCAACTTGGTTGACATTATCGCTGATTCCTGGGGAATAGCAGAAATTTAATTGATTGCCTTCGATACTGCGAATAATAAGTGAACGATTAAAGTTGTTTCTATACGCCAAAATGTTGGACCAAATGTTATCAACAAGAGAAATTTGGAGGTCTTTTTGAACCTCGATTTTGGTCGCATATTTTTCTTCGGTAAAACGAACGCCTAAATCTTTTGTAACCATACTACTACCTCTTTACTAACATTTATTATACATAACAAATTATTGTTTACAATACTTTTACTATAAAACTACTAATTTTTTACTACAATTAGTTGTCATCTTCGATTGAAAGAATGGACATAAAGGCTTCTTGTGGAACTTCTACGGAGCCAATCTTTTTCATTCTCTTCTTCCCTTCTTTTTGCTTTTCAAGGAGCTTCATCTTACGGGTGATATCTCCGCCATAACATTTGGCTAAAACATCTTTAGCGACAGCCTTTATATCCACGCGCGCTATAACTTTGCCACCAATCGCCGCCTGAATTGGAATTTCAAATTGATGACGAGGAATGACGGTTTTCATCTTTCTAATAATTCCTAAACCACGGGTATATGCATCTTTTTTAAAGATGATTGAAGATAAAGCATCCACTACTTGACCATTGATAAGAATATCGAGTTTTCCTAAATCTCCACGGCGGTATGAAGAATATTCATATGAGAAGGAAGCGTATCCTTTGGTGTAACTCTTTAATTTATCGAAGAAATTGTAAACAATTTCGGCGAGTGGAAGTTCATATTTAATGATCATTCTCGTATCATCGAAATATTCCATATCAATAAAAATTCCACGTCTTTCACGGCATAGTTCCATCACTGGACCAATATATTCTTTCGGACACATGATTTCGGCAGTGACATATGGCTCTTCGATAAAAGCCACTTTCGACATATCAGGTAATTTAGCAGGATTATCTAAATCAAACGACTCACCATTGGTGAGATGTATTTTATAAATAACGCTTGGCGCGGTCAAAATTAGATCGAGGTTATATTCTCTTTCAAGTCGCTCTTGGACAACATCCATATGGAGTAAACCTAAGAATCCACATCTAAAGCCGAAGCCTAAGGCTTGAGAGGTTTCGGCGACAAACTGTAATGAGGCATCATTAAGAGATAGCTTTTCTAAAGCATCTTTTAAACTTTGATAATCATCAGAGGCCACTGGATATAATCCACAGAAAACCATTGGATTGACTTCGCGATAACCCGGCAAGGGTTCGCTTGCAGGATTATTGGCCAAAGTAACAGTTTCACCTGGATGGACATCTTTGATGTCTTTGATTTGAGCACATATATATCCAACTTGTCCACAAGTTAATTCTTTAACTTTAATCTCTTTTGGAGTTCTAATTCCAAGCTCCGTCACCAAATATTCTTTATTAGCCGCCATGAGATGGATGGTGTCTCCAACTTTTAAAGAACCTTCTTTAATTCTCACTAAAACTACGACTCCACGATATGGATCATAATAACTATCAAAAATAAGGGCCTTTAATGGAGCGTTTTCATCTCCAGATGGAGCAGGAATATTGTGAACAATATGTTCGAGTAAAGAATGAATATTTAATCCTGTTTTGGCAGAGACTTCCACGGCATCCGAACAATCGATACCGATTCTTGATTCGATTTCCGCTTTTGCTTCTTCTGGTCTAGCTGAGGCTAAATCGATTTTATTGATGACCGGAAGGATGGTTAAATCATTATCCACTGCTAAATAAACATTAGCCATAGTTTGAGCTTCCACTCCTTGAGTGGCATCTACGACTAAAATAGCCCCCTCGCAAGCGGCCAAAGAGCGTGAAACCCGAGATCTACACTCTTTCCCTTGACAACGCCCGGAACCGTAACCTTCTTGGAATCCTTCGTCTCCACAAAACTCATATACGC
>CAJOQN010000036.1 GCA_905236535.1 uncultured Bacilli bacterium | reverse complement strand
ATTAGGCACGCCGCCAGCGTTCATCCTGAGCCAGGATCAAACTCTCAAAGTTTGTATTCTAGTTCATAATTATTATCTGGTTTTGTAATTAAAAAAATAAATTGACGTTTGTATTGTTCGTACATCTGTTTAGTTTTCAAAGATCAGTTGCGCGTTAATTACTATGTAATTGGCTAGCTCTCTCGAGCCACGCGCTTTATCAATTTATCATTATGCTAATATCTTGTCAACCAGTTTTTTCACTTTTTTCACTTTTTTTCACCGGTCTAGGATTTTAACCTAATCAATAAACTGCACGCTTATAAAATATATATGCAAAAGAACAAATTGTCAAAGATTTATTAATATATACACGTATCAAATATATAATATACGCGTGCGTATATAAAAAGGGCCAAGGTAAGACCCTGGCCACATAAGTTATTATTATACCTACTTTCGATTTCCGAAGATCATGAGAAGGATTCTGATGAGCCTCATCAACATGTAGATGAAATCGGCATAAATCATATAAGCGCAGTAAAGGGCAAGATTTTTGCTCCCCTGACCTCTTTCACTAATTCTCACTATGTGAGCGATGTCCCACATCGTAATAAAAATGATGCCGAGAAGGGAAATAATATTAATCCCGAAATAAATCCAATACCACATCCATTCGAGCTGTAAGGACCCGTTTCCAATGAAAAGAGCGAGGATTCCGAAGACAATGCCGATGAGAAGGGAGCCAAATAACAAAGCGATTCCACAGACACCGAGACCATTGAAACTTCTCTTTGTCATTTTTGCGATGGCAAACATCAAAGCAAATGATAAGGTTGTAATCCCAAAGGCCATTCCTAAGATGTAGAATGGGACATAGATGACGAATGAGGACAATAAAACCCCCATAAAGACACTATAGAGAAGTCCGGGAATAATAATACTTCTGTTTCTAAAAGAAACAAGGTGGATAACAAATCCCGTGATAAGCGCGCCGATTGATGAGACGATAAGAAGGGTGAAAAAGGCGGTTAAAGCCGTTTCACTCTCTGTCTTAAAGATGGTATAGCTAAATAATAAGCCAAGCCCAACCGCAATCACGGTGGTGATTAATAAAGCAATTGAGGCATAACCAAAAACCTGAGACAAGAATCCACTTGATTTTAAGGATTCCTCATCTTGATAAGAATATGAACTGTTATATCCTTCTGAATAGTTAGCCATAATTAAAGAATGTTATTTAACAATCCTTCATAAGACTCAATCTTAAGAGAGGCACCACCCACTAAAGCACCATCAACATCTGGGCAAGAAAGATAAGCGCGAATGTTCTCTGGTTTGACGCTTCCGCCGTAAAGAATACGGATTTCGTCAGCGACATCACCAAGAAGTTCTCTCATCACATCTCTGATGAATTTGCAGACATCTTGAGCGATTTCAGTAGAGGCGTTTTTGCCAGTGCCGATGGACCATACTGGTTCATAAGCGACGACTAAACGTGATAATTTAGATAAATCTAAGCCTCTTAAACCAACTTCGACTTGTTCCTTGACTACTTCTTTGGTTTGACCTGCTTCAAATTGAGCTAAAGTTTCACCAACACAGTACACAGGAACCATATCGTTTGCGAGCAAGGCTTCCATCTTAAGATGACATTTTTCATTGGTTTCATTATCGTAAGTTCTTCTTTCGGAGTGACCGATAATAACCCAATCAAGGCCTAATTCTTTAAGCATTGGGATGGAGACTTCGCCAGTGAAGGCTCCACTTTCTTTAAAGTGAACATTTTGGGCGGCGACAATCATATCTTTAGAAGCATTTTCTTTAACGGCTTGTAAAGAAAGATAGGTGGGGGCTACCCCCATATCAACATTATTTTCTTTGGCTTTTTGGATTAAAGCTTTTGATTGAAGAGCGAATTCCTTGGCTTCACTTGCCAATTTATTCATCTTCCAGTTTCCAAGTAATAATTTTCTTCTCATAAATATACCTATTTAAGAACATCAACACCTGGGAGGTGTCCATCGTTTTGGATCATCTCTAAGGAGGCTCCACCACCAGTGGAAACATGGCTGAAATCAGCCTTATAACCGAATTGTTTGACCGCCGCAGCGCTATCACCACCACCACAAACGGTGAAGGCTTTT
>CAJOQN010000035.1 GCA_905236535.1 uncultured Bacilli bacterium | reverse complement strand
GCACCTATGGCGGAACTGGCAGACGCGCTAGACTTAGGATCTAGTGGGGCAACCCGTACAGGTTCGATTCCTGCTAGGTGCACCAATAAAAGACACTTTATAAGTGTCTTTTATTATATTTAGATATAAATTAATGTAAAAAGTTCTGTTTAAATATGGATATACGAGGTCCATATCTAGAAAAGGATACTCTCCAGATAACGCTCTATGCGAAGGATATTTTGGAATATTAAAAAGAGAATTTTTCCATCAACTTCCTCAGCGAACACGAGAATGAATATTGTTTTTAGTGGACTTTTATAAATCAATTTTGTGTTAATATAATATTACTAATACCTATTCCCTTTCCCTTTTTCCCGATGATAAAAGTAGCAATCGTAGAAGACAACATTGAATCTTTTAACAACTTATCCTCTTTCTTAAAAAAATATTCCAAAGAAAAAGAAATTCTCTTTGATATTCATTATTATGATGATGGAAAGAAATTTGTGAATTCATTAGAATTCAATGATGAAAGATTTGATATCATCTTTTTAGATATTGAAATGCCTAATCTAAACGGATTAGAAGCCGCAAAGATATTAAGACAATACGATGAAACTGCGATATTGATATTTACGACAATCATGCGTCAATACGCGGTTAATGGATATTCGGTCGATGCGATGGATTATATGGTTAAGCCCATCGAATATACAAATCTATCGCTGAAATTAGATAAAGCTTTAAAGCTTATCAATAATCAATCCTCGATTATCACTTTGGTGATCGCAGGAGGAGATGTCATCAGACTTAAAAGTAGTGATGTCTACTGTATTGAAACGATTAATCACTGTGCGATTTTCCATACGAAGTCTGGTGATTATAAACAATATAATTCGATGAAAAATCTTGAAAAGGAATACGCGAAGTATGGCTTTTTAAGATGCTCTAATTCATATATTGTTAATCCCATTAACATCACCAAGATTACGAATAATTCCGTCTTTATTGATAATAAAGAATTATCGATCGGAAGGAAAAAGAAGAAAGAATTCTTAAAAGAAGTCTGGAAGTATATATAAAATGGGGTTTATCGATTTTATTGATTCATTATACAAGACTGACTTTTTAGTGATTCTCGCTTTTGTCATTGAGCTCTTCTCTTGTCTATTTATCTTTGCCCCGTTTTTAAAAAGAAGGAAATTTCATGTCATTTTAATTATTCTTTCTTTCATTTTTATTGCCGGGATTATCTACGCGTTTTCTTTAATTAATATTCCAGAGATGGTGATATCTATTCAATCCCTTTTAGCCTATTCCTTGTTTATTGGGATGTGCTTTTTGGTCTTTGATGACACTCCTAAGGCGATATTATTTGTCTCTATTGCCTCTTTAACAATTCAGCATTTCTTCATGTCCATCTCCAATGTTTTAACATTACTTATCTCTTCACCAGGAAGTGATAATTATCAAATGGTGAACTTCTTTTGTGAATTTGGAAGTTTTGCGATTGGCTTCACCACCTCGTATTTACTAGTAAGACCTTTCCATAAGAGATATGAGGCTAATCTTATTAATAATAGTTTTATCTTTTCAGGGACACTGATGTTTATCGCCATCTTCTTTTTCCATGACTGGGCGATATATTATGGCTTTATGTCTTTAGCCTATCGCGTCTTAGACGCTGTTTTGTGCCTTAATTCGGTCGTCTTCTTATTCATTGATTTATCAAGGAGTAATGAGGCTTATCAAAAAGCGACGCTCATTCAACTGATGGAAGCGGAGAAGAAGAGATATACCATTTTAGAGACCTCAATGGAGGAGATCAGAAGAAAAGCTCACGATTTAAAATATTTAGAAAAAGCTAAAAACTTCGACAAGAACTTTGATGTCGCTGAAGATTATAATGAACATTTTGATGATGTCTTACTAAGTGGAAATCCCCTTATAGATAACATCATCACCGAGAAATCATTGTATTGTTCTAAGAATAATATTACTTTTACTTATATTGTCGATAGCAAGGATTTAGGTTTCATTAAACCGATGGATCTTGCAGTTATGCTCGGCAATTTATTAGATAACTGTATT
Organism: uncultured Bacilli bacterium; assembly: GCA_905236535.1. Classification (GTDB taxonomy): domain Bacteria; phylum Bacillota_I; class Bacilli_A; order RFN20; family CAG-826; genus RGIG3315. Next base: position 2,045 of record CAJOQN010000035.1, on the reverse strand, counting down.
GAAGCGGTCAAAGAATATGAAGATAAATCTAAACAAATTATCTCTTTAAATATCTCTTCGAAGGTCAACCATATCATTATCCATACAGAAAATTATTGTGAACACAAAGTGCGATTTAGGAATGGTTTACCTTTAACCTCAAAAGCGGACAAGGAATATCATGGCTTTGGAGCGAGAAGCATCAAATATATCACTGAAAAATATCATGGCCATCTATATATGAAAATGGAGAACAAAGTTTTTATCGCGAATATCTCTCTCCCTATTCCTGAAGAATAAATAATGACAAATATGTAATCAAATCGGTCGTTTAGGTAATCTTATCTATTCGACTTTTTTTGATTGCTAACATAAAAACACTTATAGTTCGCATTAAACCAATATGTCTAATATGGTTTTGCTAAGGAGGAAACAATATGAACTTTAAGAAAACACTCTTTTTAGCAGCAGTCGCGGTGACCGCTCTTTCCTCATGCTCTGGTGCTGTCAAGCAAGATTACGCTAAAGGTTTAAAAGAAACCGAAGGTCTCAGCATCGTTCACATGTCCGAACTCACTGATGATGACCTCAAATTCGCCAAAGGCAACGAAACATTTGCCGGCTATATGACCGCCAAAGATTATTATGTGGTCAATGGTATGGGAACCTGCACCGACTCTATGATCGTCATTCCAGAATATTATGATGATGGAACACATGGCAGACTTCCAGTCGCCGCAGTCAAAGACTGGGCCAGACTTGCTGTCAACACTGTTGTGGCTCATAACACTCTCGAATCCTTAGGCCAACTCGGTCTCAGAGGCTGTAAGAGATTTATTGGTAATGGTGTCAAAATTATTGGTGATGGCTGTATGGGTGGTTTAGCAGATGATTATATCGTCATGCCACAAGGCCTTATCCACGCTGATCAATGGGCCTGGTTCTTCACCACTGGTCCAACGAAGATTTGGTTACCAAAGACTCTTAAATCCTTAGGTAATGCTGTCTTCATGGATTCTACTTATAACACCATCAACTTCGAAGGTACTGAAGCTCAATGGAACGCCATTGAACTCGCAGCTGGTGAATGGGAATATCCAGACATGACCATCAACTTCAATGTCAAATATCCTGGACTCCAATGCCCAATCGAAGAATACATTCCTGAAGTCGTTCCACCAACAAGCGAAGGCGGAACATCCGAAGCTACATCCGAAGCTGCATAATTAAAAATTTATTAAGAAGATGGCCTATGGCTTTCACATAGGCCATTTTCATTAAACCTTAATTAAATTAAAGAAAGGAAATAAAATATGAAACTATCGAAACTTTTTAAAGGTTTGGTGGCCTCTACTTCGTTTCTTTTTGCTCTCGCGGTTGGTTTATCGCTTTTCTCCCAAAACTGGGTTGGATTAATCAATACCACCTTAGGGGTGGATGATGTTGAACTTATCGATCCTGAAAAGGATAGTCCAACCACCCAATACTTCAAAACCGAATTTGGAGATGGAAAGCTTAATGCGAATAACCAAGCTTTATTATTAGAAGCAGCAAAAGAGCAATCATATAACGAAGTCGCGGAAGGCTCTATCCTATTTAAAAATAAAGATAATGCTTTACCACTTAGCACTAGTGAAAGAAAAGTAACTATTTTTGGCCGTAATGTTGTCGATTTTGTCTATATGGCCTCCAACGGTGGTGAAGGTAACTCCATTGTGGAGAACAATCGTTATTCATTTGATACGATGATGGAAGAAGCGGGATTCCAAATCAATCCTACTTTGATGAATGCTTATAAAGCTAGCTCTATAAAAAGAGGTTATCCAAATAACGCTTCCAGTGGGAATAACATTGGTGAAGCTCCTCTTTCCTTATATACAGATACCGTTAAATCCTCATTCTCTGATTACAATGATGTCGCTTTTATTCTCATTTCAAGAGAATATGGTGAAGGTCATGATGCGATGATGAACGATAACGAAAACATGTCTGAACTCGCGATGCATCAAGAAGAATTAGACATGATCAATTTGGTCAAACAATATAAGGCTAACGGAGTCTTTAAT
>CAJOQN010000034.1 GCA_905236535.1 uncultured Bacilli bacterium | reverse complement strand
TAGATGTTATGCTCTTTTCTTTTTAAGAAGAAACAATCCACCAATAGAAGCGAGGGTAATAATCGAGGTGATAACAATAATTAAAGCCATATTGTTGTTCTCAACCATATTTGTTGTATCAACAAGAATAGAGGCGGATCTTGCTATAGTTTCGGCGCCATTAGTAATGAATCTTGTTAAGCTGGAATGGTGAGAAATAGCATAATCATATCGAGCAACTGCTCGCTCAATATAATTACCATTTTCATTAGCAGTAGCGCCATAAATTTCATCTTTAGCACCAGCGCTTAAGGCTGCATAACTAGTAGCGAGGCTATTCCAACCAGTTGGAAGATTGACCCCACTTGAATCACAGCCAACATTGTTTAAGAAACTTTGAGCCCATTCATCAGCTTCAGCATATATTGGGTTAGCAATGTGAACATTCTTGGTTGATGCATCAAAATAAAAAATGTAGTTACCAGTTTTATGGATATCAATATTGGAGCCATTACCACCAGAGAAATCTGAAGAATCAACCCCATCTCCGATTGAATAATTACTAAACCATTCACCTCCATAAACAACTTTGAAGGCTTGTCCAGCATTTAAGGTTACCGAAGTATAATATTCACAATGATTGCTTCCATTCTTTTTAACTGAATTAAGAGTAGCTAGTTGACCCCATCCAGTTCCATCTTGATTACCACCTTGGATAGTAGCGTAATCATCGACTTCTGCAGAATTGTCCCAGCCGGTAATTCTAATGTGGCTACCAATTTCAAGATTTTGAGTTTGGTTGTATCTTTGACCCCAGTTACCAGCAGTAGCAGCAGGATCAAGGCGAACAGCAATCATATTTTCAGGATTCCAGTTGAAGGAATAAGTGACTTCCGCATAATGATGACCAGCGTTAACATAGGCAACACTACTCCAACCATTATGATCCCCACTTGCGAAGAAATAAACGGAAACTGCACAATCATCATCAGCCCAATATTGAGTAACATCTAAAGTGATTTTGTGCTCTTCAGCAGCTTGAACAGATTGTGGTTCAACACTTTGAGCATTGGAAACAACGACACCGGTGACTGCGCCGACGCTCATCAAGGTGGCCAAACCAAAAATTGATAAAGCTTTCGTAATCGTCATATTAAGTTGTCTCCTTTCCTCAAATTAATCTTTATTTATCAAAATAAAAGGTACTTTATTTTATAACCGATATTATAAATAATCAAGTATCCTATTATAAAAGCAATTATTAAAAATGCTGATGATAACAGTTTTTTATCAAAATCCTCTTATTTAAGGGAGCGATAAGCGAGTGAACGTCCTTCATCACTATTAAGATAGATATCAAAATGAGGAGGGACTGTTTCTTCATTAAATTGGTGGAATCTTTCGGTTTGCCCCACTTGGACAAGCACACTATTGCCAAAAGCAATCGCCGATTCTAAATCTTTAAAGGTTTCTTCGATTTCATCAGTGTGACCATTTGGGTATGTAAAATTAATCGAATAGTAAGTCTCCATTATATAAAAACTCCTTAACGTGATTATTTTATAAAATAAGGGATAAATTAACAAGATAAACGTGTTATATTATCACTATGAGAAATGTCTTGATTACCGGAGTGTCCGGAGGAATTGGTCTATCGACTGCGAAAGAATTAGCCTTGCAAGGGTATGAGATTTATGGACTCGATATTAATTATATCGAGGAATTTGAGCACTTCCACTTCTATCAAATCGATATCACTAATGAGGCATCAATTCTTAAAGCCTTTAATCAAATCAAAGAGGAGGCTAAGGAAATAGAGACCATCATCCATCTCGCAGGAATATATCGTCTTAATTCTCTCGTGGAGATGTCGGAAGAGGAATTTAAAAGAATCTATGATATCAATGTCTTTGGAGTATATCGCATCAATAAGATATTTCTTCCACTTTTAAAAAAGAATTCAAAGATTGTGATCACCACGAGTGAACTCGCCCCTTTGGATCCACTTCCATTTACGGGAATCTATGCGATTACCAAAGCGGCTTTAGATAAATATGCCTATTCTTTAAGAATGGAACTTCAATTATTAGATATCAAAGTCATCGTTTTACGGCCAGGAGCTATCGATACTGGATTACTTGATGTTTCCACTGCACAATTAAATAAATTTAAAGAGAACACTACTCATTATAAAGAGAGTTCGAAGAAATTTGATGATATTGTCAATAAAGTTGAAGCTAAGAAAATATCCCCAAATAAATTAGCGAAATTCATCTATAAAATCATCATTAAGAAAAAGCCAAAATATGTCTATTCTATCAATAGAAATCCTTTATTACGATTATTAAATATCCTTCCACAGAGGATGCAAAACTGGGTCATAAAACGCTTCTTAACAAAATGAAGTGTTTAACAATTTATTATTAAAGTTTTATCATTAAGGTATAAACAAGGAGCATTTTTAAAATGAGCGATTTGAGCAAGAGAATCTGCATTATTGGCGGTGGACCTGCGGGCCTTTCTGCTGCGATGTATCTCGAGAAAAAAGGTTACACAAACTATGTAATCTATGAAAAATTAAACAAAGTTGGGGGTAAATGTTATTCTCCAAAAATCAAAGTTAAACATAATGGGGTTGAAGAAGAAAAATCTTTTGAAACCGGAGCGATTATGGGAGCGATTACCTATCACGCGATCAGCGAGATGGAGGAATTTGGGGGCTATTACCATAAAGGTCCAAACTTCAAAGAAGGCGAACCAAATATGCGTCGTGAATTCCGTAAGCTTAACGGTGAAGTCGACCACCCCTTTGAACCAAAGGTTAACTTCTCATTTAAGAAGTTGTTTAGTTTACTAAAGTTAAAGAAGCAAATGAAGAAACTCAATCAAATCATGCAGACCAAATATCTTGGATATGACTGCTACGGACATCTCGGAGTGGCCAAAGGTGAATATTTTGGAATCTCAAAAGGGGTTGAAGGACATTGTGGAGCGACGAAGGAAAATTCTTTCCCGAACTATCTCAAAGGAACTAACCCAAATCTCAAAGATTTAGCCCTTCCATTCTCGGAATTTTGTAAACTCAACGGGGTGGAGGAAGTCCAAAGAATTTGGATTGCCCCATTTACCTCCTTTGGTTATGGCTTCTTCGATGAAATTCCCGCGGCCTTAGTCATGAAATATCTCGATGTCACCACCGCTTTAGAATTTGTCAACATGGGTCTATGGACCTGGGAAGATGGCACTCAACAAATCTTTGAACATGTCAATAAGAAACTTCAACATCCCGCAGTATTAGAGAGCGAAGTCGTCAAAGTTGAAAGACCAGAAGGTAAAGTCTTGGTCACGATAAGAGGAAAAGATGGAAAAGAAAAGACCGAGGAATTCGACTCTTTAGTGGTCACCACTCCTCTTGATTATTTCATTAAGTACGCGGACGCGACTAAAGAAGAAAAAGAATTGTTCTCCAAGATTATTCATGAAAGATATTGTGATTATATCGCAACCTTCGAAGAAGGTAAGAGCCCCGTCATCTCTGGCTATCTCGTCGAAAACATGGTCCCTGAAAGACTTGGTCACGCGATGGTCTATTATAATAGATGGGAATATCTAGGTGGCGATTGTCCATGCACTGTTTACGCTTTAGCGAACCACACCGGCACTCCTGATGTCGATTATGACGATGTCATGAAGATGATGGATGAAGATATGGAAAAAGTGGGTTTCCCCATCAAAGAGAAACTCTACGCTCAAGAAGTCTATTATTGTCCACATGTCTCCTCAAAAGATTATATGGAAGGTTGGTACGACCGACTTGAAGCCCTTCAAGGAAATAAGAACACCTATTACGCTGGTGAGATTATCTCCTTTGGCGATATGGAAGATACCTGCGCTGCCTCTAAAGATATCATTGGCCGATTCTTCTAATCTACAATAGTGTTAAAAGAGCCACACAATTGTGTGGTTCTTTTTTTATAGATCTTTTAAGAATTCTTCAAGCTTTTTGAAGTCTTCCTCATTAGGTCTTCCTTTATTGATAAAGATCCATGAAGCGACCGTGTGAAATTCTTTGAGGGAGACTGGAATGTGATATTTATCCGCGACTTTTTTCACCACTTTTAAGGTGGAAGCGCCAGAAGCGCTACTATTGATATTGATTAAACATTTAATCTTTTCAGCATTGTTTTTTAAGAATTCTTTAATCGCTTGATCGACATCCATCGCGTACATCGCATTGACGAGAAGCAATTGTTCCACTTCTTCTTCGAGGGGATTGAAAATATCTAAAGCTGGAACATGAATTTTTTCTGAAATAAAATTAGCAATTTTTTCGGTGTTTCCTTTTTTGCTTTTACTGAAATATCTAATCGCAATTTTCATAAATAAGTCCTCTTACACTAATAGAATATAATAAAAAGCGATATCATCGTAAAAAATATTTTTTAGTCAATAAATGTGCAAATAATAAGCTAATTATTAAAATAAAGTTATGGTTTTATTGATAAATGATTCTTGCTTAGCTTCTTTAATCTTATCATGAGGACGTAAATGACCAATTAATAAGGGGGAATTATCATCGTGGTTTTGATAATTCTTTTTGATGGTTAGCTCATTGCTGTTGGCATAACAATATTTACATAAATGTAAACAAGAATTATAGGCTCCGATATCGTTGGAGAGATAGCAAGCGCAGTAATTCTTTCTGGCTTCCATCTTTTCTTTGATATCAAGTTTCGAGTTAACACTCTTTTCATAATCTTGGATTCTCATACATCCTTCGATATCAATTCCATAATCTTTTAACCACTTCTCTTTCGAGCAAAGCCTTAAATCGAAGTGATGTTTTTCAGCGATTTCTTTAAAGGCTTTTGCGATTTCAATTTTTGTGGCATCATCCGTGTCTTTTAATTCTGGGTGATTCTTTGCTAATTTTGGATAGATATCTAAAAAGCCAAAGGCCACTAAAGAGGTGTATCCTTCTAACTCAGAAGCGATTCTTTCGAAGGTTTTAAGATGATAATCTTTAGTATATTTATCATTGACGATAATCGGAGTGTATCTCCACCCCATTGCTTCCTTACCAACTTTACGAGATAAATATTTAAAGTCTTCAATTGCTTGATCAATCGAGGGGACATTGGGTTCTAAATCTTTTCCAAAACCCGTAATCGTGACATACCAAAACTGCCCAAATTCTTTTAATTCATCTAAATATGGAAACATGGGTCGAGGATTTTTGGTGCAAAAACCAATGACATCGACGACTTGTGGGTTTAATATAAATTTTGTGATTAAATCTGGATAATAAGGATTTCTCACTAAAACATATCCTTCTTTAATGCGGTTCATAAACCACTTGGAATAAAAAGCGGGAATGTCTGTTCTTTGTCCAGTATTGATAATCATGTTTTGTATATTTTAACATTTTTTATTATAATAAAACCAATGAATAATTTTTACAAAGATAAATACGATGTCATCATTGTCGGGGGTGCTATATCGGGACTAGCCTCCGCCTTAAAATTAATTGAAGAAGGAAAAGATGTTTTAGTCTTAGAACAGCACAATATTCCTGGTGGAGTCGCCACCTCTTTTGTCCGTGGAGGAACGGAATTTGAAGCCTCCCTTCATGAATTTGACGCTATCGGCACAAAAGAATGTCCCTTAGAGAATCGCCTCATTTTTGAGCATTATGGCCTCGATATCGAATGGGTGAGATTACCAATTGGCTTCCGTTATAAAGATAAGGATATCGACTGTGTCGTCCACTGCGGAAAAAATGGGGATTACACCGTCCCTGCCAAAGATATCGCTGACGCTTTAAATGATGAAAATGGAGAAATCTATAATAATCTCTTAAGATTTTTTAAATTATGTCGAAGTGTCTATCTCTCAATGACCACTGTCTCAAGAGGAAATGTTTCTAAAATCAAGATGGTGACCAAACACCACGACTTTGTTAAAACCATCGGTTATTCCTTTGAAGAAGTAGTCAACTTCTTCTCGCTTCCTAAAAAAGCAATCGATATCTTAAGCGTCTATTGGATCTATCTTGGTTCTCCGACCAGAGATATGCCTTTCACCATCTACGCTTATGTTCTCACGGATATCTTGTTTTATGGAGGATATATCCCTCGTCATACCTCATATGAGATAGCTATCAAAATGATGGATAAAGTTATCGAGATGGGGGGACAAGTTGAGCTTAAACAAAGAGTTGATAAAATCCTTGTCAAAGACGGACATGTCCAAGGAGTAAGACTTCAAAATGGTCGAGTCCTCCACTCCGACTATGTCATCTCCGGAGCTTATCCAAATGTGGTCTACACCCAAATGATTGAACCTCTCACCGAAGTTCCGAAACAGGCTATTAAATTGATCAACAGCATGGAGATTGGCTTAACTCCTTTTGTGCTTAACATGCTTCTAGATAAAGATTATAAAGAACTTAATCTTAAAGATTACGCTTTATTCTATGCCTTGGATGAATGCGATAATAATCAATTATTTGATAATGGGACCGCTCTTCATAATTGGGGCTTTTATAACGCCGTCTGTTTAAACGCGGCGATTCCTGAAGTTTCAAAACCTGGGACCACTTTATATTCTATTACTTATCTGCCACAGGCAAACGCTTTTAACAATATCGATATTAAGGACTATCAAAAGGTCAAAGATGAACTGGTGAATTATTTCTTAGAAAGCGAATCAAAACGCCTAGGAATCGATTTAAAGAGCCATATCATTGAAATTATCACCGAGACTCCTTACACCATCTCGCGATACACCACTGCGCCTTTTGGGGCGATTTATGGATATCGCCATACGATGAGCAACCACCCCATCGCTCGCTTTATGATGAAAGATAGTGAGAGATATATCAAAGGTCTCTCCTTCAATGGAGCGACTCAAGTCATTGGAGATGGGATGGGGCCAGCAATTCAAAACGGGATTATTGCCGCACAAGAGATACTTTCAGACATCAAAAGAGAAAAGAAATAATGAATAACGGATTTTTTAAAGATATAAGTGGCTATTTTAAAGTCATCAATATGCGAAAAAAGGCCATTGAAAAGGCCGATGATAAAATCGAGCATATCGATAATGTTTTGACTAATCAAAAAAAATTACATCAAGGCTTGATTAAATCCAAGGTTTTAAAGATTAAAAAAGAAAGCGCTTCGAGTAAGAGAATCACTTTTTTGGTCCCTGAAGAAACTTATCTTATCGCGGGAACATATGTCTCTTTAAAACTTCGTATTAATGAGGCCTATATCACCAGACCATATTCCGTCATCACCTCTCCAAAAGAAGCGTTAGAATCCCACTATATCGAAATCATTGTTAAAGAAAAAGATGATGGCTTTGTGAGCCTTTATCTCAACCGAGAATTAAAAGAGGGCGATGAAATCGATTTTGAACTCAATCAAGGAGATTTCACCTATAATTCTTTCCGCGATAAAAAGAAATTAGTGTTCATCGCTGGAGGAGTTGGTATCACCCCCTTCATCTCTTTAACTAAAAATCTTTTAGATAATAAGTCCGTTGAAGATATCACTATTCTTTATGGAATAAGAAATATGGAAGACCTTTTAGCGAAAGATGAACTTGAATCTTTTATTAAGCAAGGAATCAAGGTTATCTATGTGGTGAGTGATGATCCATCATATAAAGGAGAAAAAGGTTTTATTAATAAAACCATCATTAATAAATATGTCGATGTTAAAGACTCCACCTTCTTCCTCTGTGGTCCAACGGTGATGATCGATTATCTCAAAAATGAATTATCATCCTTAGATGTCGATATCCGTAAGGTGAGAAGCGAAGGATATATTAATCCGAATATCAACACGAATGAGGAATATAACATCGAAGTTAGAAGAGGGCTTGAAACCAAAATGATTAAAGCCAAATCTCATGAAAGTCTTTTAGTGGCCCTCGAAAGAAATATGATTAAGCATGATAGCTCGTGTCGAAGTGGGCGATGTGGATATTGCCATCTCAAGGTCATCAAAGGGGAATACACCTTATTAGATGACTCTTATATTAGGTACTCCGACAAAGAATTGAATTATGTTCATAGCTGTGTCACTTATCCCAAAAGTGACATGATTATTCAAATAAGTATTGAAGAATAAACATAAGTTTTATCTCATGATTTTCCATATTATTTGATTTATTTTTTGATATTCAATACTCTTTCAGCGTTTTTATAAGCGATTAATTCTTTTTCTTCATCACTCAATGCACTATCCATTAAAAATTCATATGGATTTTCTGGATTGACATAAGGGTAGTCAATGGAATAAATCACATGATCCGCCCCCATTAATTTAACGACATATTCAAGTTGATCTTTGGAAATGATTCCACTTGGAGTGATATAAACGTTTTCTTTAAAATATTCACTAATATTTTTCTTTAATTTTGTGATGTTTTTATCAAGCATAAAATCTAATCTATCTAAAAAACAAGGAATGGTTTCGCCCCAATGGCCAATAATAATCTTTAATTTGGGGAACTTGTCAAAAATTCCAGATAAAATCAATCTCAAAACTTGAATTCCCACTTCTGAATGCCATCCATATCCAACTGATGATAATTCAAAAGCGACATCTTCGGAATATGCCTCTGAATCATAATAAGCCTTTTTAACTTCATTAGGAATGAAAGCGGGATGAATGTAAAGAGGCACATTTAATTCTTCAGCTTTTGCAAAAATCGGTAAAAATTCTTTTTCATTGAGCATACGGCCTTTATATCTTCCGGCTAATAAAGCTCCACAAAATCCTAATTCCTTAACACATCTTTCAAGTTCTAAGCTTGCGCTCACAGGATCACACATTGGAAGAGTAGCAAAACCTAAAAATCTTCCAGGATATTGATCAATATGTTCTTTGGTGATGTTATTAGCTAATTTACAGGCTTCAATTGCTTCTTTAGGTAAAACATTATCTCCAATTGGTGATGTCATTGATAGAACCTGAATGTCTACATGATTCTCGTCCATATATTTAATTCGCTTTTCAAAATTGGTTAGATCTTCAAAAATTCCAGTGACATGAGGAATTTTCATCGGAATATTGGGGTCTGAATATTTTCTATTTATTTCCATTATTCTAATATCTGCATAATGTTCTTCTAATGTAATTAGTTTCATAATAGTAATTCTCCTTTATTTTATTTTATTTTATTTATGGTCTTTGTTTTTTTGACACCCCTTTGATATTGATATTTTGGGTATCCAAAGCCCACGACATTCATAATTTTATGATTTTCAGGAATTCTTAAAAATTTCAATATCTCTTTGTTGCTTGAAAGTAATTCAGCGCTATAAGTTGAAATAATTGTTCCAAATCCATAGGCATTAGCAAGCAATTCAAAATAAGCGGTGGCAAGATTTATTTCGGTAATCGCCCCATCATTGAATCTTTCAGATAAGGCTTTATGGGCGATGAATAAATGAGGGGCATCATAAACTCTTAATTCACTAAAATCATCATTTTCCTCATCAAATAATGAAACCTGATGGCCTTTATATAATTCATAAATGTGCCTCATCGCCGCTCTGGTGTATACCACTGTAAACTCTAAACCATGATTATTTCCACCCGTGGGCACATGGCTTACCGCTTCTAACATTTCATCAATGATATCTTCCGCTATTTCTTCTTTTTTAAAATCGCGGCAAGAACGTCTAAATTTCATTAATTTTGGTAAATCTTCTTTTATCGATTTTGAAGGCTTTTTGGAGACCTCATCGGCGTTAATCCCTAAAATCGATATGGCTCCATTTGGGCATATCGCCAAACAATGTTCGCACTTCCAACATCCTTTCCACGAAAAATTGCCTTCATTAACGAATTTGGGATATCCGTTTTCCATCAAGAGCACGTTTCCCCCAACCATATTCCCAGGACATACTTTCACGCATAGTCCACAGCCAATACACTTTGCTAAATCTACTTTAAAATTCGCAGTTTTCAGAATTTTCCCCTCCTTATAAGATATATAATCCGATTCTAAAAGTAACATTAGGATGATGATCATTCCCCGGTAATGGATCTCTTAATGCGGCGGGATACCTACTTCCGAGGCACTCTCCTCCCATCAGATTATATCCACCACCACGCATCACATAATTAGAGCCATTTCTTTCTCTGGTCCATTCCCAGTTATTTCCCGCTAAATCATAAATATTATTGGCTTTAGTTTCTTCAAATACACCGGTGTAATTTCCGCTAGCGTTTACTGAGAACGTGTCGTTTGAATAATTGCCCCAACTAGTGCTATCGCTTGCTACTTCATCTCTTGTTTTAGCGTTGGAATCAATTAACCACTGTAACGTCGTATCATAATTGATTCCCCATGGGAAGAATCCTTGCACAGAATCATTATCAGAATATAAATATTCACAAACTCCGATGGTATCTTGTGGTGAAAACTGGACCCAAATATTACCTGGATTATCACTTGAGACTTTTACACTTAATGGTGTATTGTTTGTGCCTTTGCTTGTTTCATATCTCCCAATATAAAAACCACCATAAGTTTCGACGCTTTTAACCATTTGTTTATATGAATCTAAATTTACTTCATCATAATAATTAGCAAATTGGTCACCACTAGAATAATAACTGCCGAAATCCTGTGTTTTAAATTCCGTTTTAATAGTGGAAACCCAAACATATTCGCTTTTATCAGGGGCGATTACCACTAGACCGGTATTTATTGTTTGTTCATTAATATTATTTGAAACACCAAAATTAGATGGAACATATGCAATATCACCATTTTTATCTTTATATTTAGTCGCATTCGTAGTTTCTATATCGACATCAGTTATCTCAAAATTGTTGGAATCAGAATTAGTGTTGCTACAAGATGAGGCCATAAAAATGAGCAATATCGATGTTGCTATTGTTAAAAATTTTTTCATTTCTTTTTCCATTCCTTTATAAATTTGTCCGTATAGTCCCATAGTTCCTTTTGATTTTTGATTTCATATGATAATGGTGATGATTCTTTATAATTAATACTTCGATCAAAATATTTAGCTTTGGCATTTAAAGAATCATCTAACATAAGCGAGACAAGAGCGCTGGATGATTTATCTAAATCTCCAAATCTATCGGGCATCATTGTCTTTACAAAGAATATTCTTGATTTGGGCATAGGGCCACCAGCAAAATTCGTTTGCATCATCCCTGGATTAAAGGAATTGACTAAGGT
>CAJOQN010000033.1 GCA_905236535.1 uncultured Bacilli bacterium | reverse complement strand
CTTAATGAAGGATATGTTACCAATTACACGTGTTGGCAATTTAAGACGGTTAAATCTAAATAATCAAAACTAATCTTTTTCATAAATAATCTCCACTTATCTATATTCTAAATTAATGAATAAAAAATGCATTTAAAATATTTACATTCAAACATGTATATCTATAATTAAGGCAGAAAACATAATATTAAAATTTTAGAAAAGAGGATTTTTATGAAACAAGGAAAAATATTATTAACTCTATCTATGTCTTTACTTCTGACATCCCTCACAGGTTGTTCAGGAGAAAAGAATATTAAATATGTCTCTGTCTTAGGTGAAAATGAAGATGGCGAAATTAAACCAGCGGAGAAAGAAATTGGTTTATATTTCAAAGACAATAATGAAATCCCATATATCTCCATTCAAGATGGATTTGATTATTTAAGTGCGTTTAAAGCTGCAAGATTCAATGATAAAGAAAATAAAGAACATTATTACAGAGTAAGTAAAGATGGTGAAAATTATGTCGTCACTGAGGAACATAATAAGAAAGTCACCTTTGATGTACCTAAACAAACCATCACCTATGATGATATGGATACATTCTGTGATTTACTTGGTAGCTCTGAATCCGTTCCACTCGCTACCCTCACTTTAAGTGGCAAGGAAAAATCAATCAAAACCATTTCCAAAACCTTCACTCCTGGAAATGCAGTCACGATTGATTTAAATAATTACAGTGTCCTTGATTTGGTGAAATATAACGACAAATTATATATCCCACTAGCAACTTTCAATGATTGCTTTATCAACACCTATGGTGTGTCAAATCTAGCCTATAATTACCAAAGCTTATATGTTGTCCCTAATGGTGGACTTGTTGATCCACTCTTTGGACAACTCTCCACTTTAGGTGAATCGTTCTTTAATGGTCCAAAAAGAAATAAATTATCCAAGGAACTCCTTGACTACAATTATCAAGAAACATGTTTAAATTTTGATTATTTCTATGGCTTAAAGAAAGAAAAAGGCTACACCAACTTTGATACATTTATAAATCAAAAAGGTTTCAAAAACGATTTCTATAGTGAAGACATCAAAAAGGTTGATGATGCCTTAAGTCTCACCTTATCCCATTTAGTGGATGGCCATTCCGGAGCATCAATCAATTCCACCTTCTATCCATTTGGAGAAATATCTCATGATAAATCTAGAGAAAACGCAGACAGAAAAGCTTGGGCAGAAGGAAGCGATTCTTTCCAAAAATCAAGATCCGAAAAAGCTAAAACAGATCCAACTGCGGCATTAGGCAATTATGGTGATGAAACTGGAAAGACCTATTACATTGGTTTTGATAGCTTCGCTCCACTTAATGAAGCTCTTTTATATGACAAATCTGAATATGAAGATAAAAGAACTATCAACACTCAAACCGCTATGCAATTCCAAGCCGCATATCAAGAACTCACCTCTGCTGCTAATGCAGGTAAATATAAAAATGTTGTCGTCGATTTAAGCACCAATGATGGTGGTTCATCTGATGCCATGATATATGCTTTATCTGTTTTAGTGGGCAACGTTCAAACTTCATCAATCAATCCATTAACAGGTGCAAAAGCATCTGTCACATATAAAGCTGATATCAACCTTGATGGCAAAGTTGATTCTAACGATATCTCTTTAGCTGACAAGGGATTTAACATTGTCTTCCTTGATTCCAAATATACTTTCTCTTGTGGTAACGCGATGCCATTTATCGCAAAAACCAGCAACTCTAAAGTCATGACCATTGGAGAAAAATCTGGTGGAGGTGCCTGCGCAGTTCGTAACGTTAACACCGCTATAGCATCAACCTATATGGCGTCAAGCTTGACCACCATTGCAACCAAACAAGGTGAAACATATGTAAGTGTCGAAACAGGCATTGCCGCCGATCACACGATTGATGAAGCCAGCATGTTTGACCGTTTATTTATCTCCACAATGGTAAATTCCTGGATTGGTGAATAATTCTAAATTTAGTGAATAAAAAGACCATATATCCGTGAATTAACAAGATTCTTGGTAAATATGGTCTTTTTTTAATTTACATATTCTTAAGAACTATATTTTGAATAAAACGGCACACTTCTCGGCATTTATCAGAGACATCTTCCAGCATCGTATACATTGATTTTATTGAGAAAAGAGCGGAACTAGTAAATCGTAAACCTATCCTAGAAGGTAAGCACACTACCGAGAAAGGATATAAGATGAATTACATGGTTGTAAGCATGCGGTCTAGGTCGTTGTTGCTTAGATCAGCATC
Source organism: uncultured Bacilli bacterium (assembly GCA_905236535.1). Classification (GTDB taxonomy): domain Bacteria; phylum Bacillota_I; class Bacilli_A; order RFN20; family CAG-826; genus RGIG3315. Next base: position 201 of record CAJOQN010000033.1, on the reverse strand, counting down.
ATCAAGACTTTAGTGTCGCCACTTTTTATGTTCCTTGAAATACTCAATGTATGCCCAGTATATCAAGTCTACTCTTGGAGACACTATCGCCTGTTTTGGTTGAACTATTTTTTGAAATTAAGTCAAAAATATAAAAAAGTGGTTGTTTTTCAAAAGCCAACTGTTTATTGCAATTTTATAAAAACATAATCATGTAATGAG
>CAJOQN010000032.1 GCA_905236535.1 uncultured Bacilli bacterium | reverse complement strand
ATCAAAGTAGCTGTCTGCTCAGAGACAGAAACGTTCTTTCCGATAATTTGGTATTTCATATAAAACACTCCTTTCCAATATTATCTAGGAGATTTATCCATTTATATTTTATAACGAATATATTTTTGTTGATATTATTTTTGAATGAGTGAAAGAATTTGTTCAACTTTATCGAGTTTTTCCCATGGTAAATCAATATCTGGTCGACCAAAATGGCCATAATTACTAAGTTCACGATATTTAAAACTTGGTTTAGTCAAAGAGAAAATTTTTGAAATCATTCCAGGGCGACAGTCAAAAACCTCTCTGATAACGGAAAGAATTTTATCTTCCGAATAGTTTGAGGTTCCAAAAGTATTAACCGAGATTGAAATCGGGTGTGGCATACCAATTCCGTAGGATAATTGAATAAGAACTTTTGAAGCGACTTTAGCCGCGACTAAATTCTTGGCAATATATCTCGCCATATACGCTGCAGTGCGATCCACTTTTGTGGGGTCTTTTCCAGAGAAAGATCCTCCTCCATGTTCGGCATAACCACCGTAGGTATCGACTATAATTTTACGACCAGTTAAGCCAGTATCACCTTCGGGTCCACCGATAACAAACAATCCTGTCGGATTGATGTAATAGGTGAAATCAGTGTTCATTCCAAAGGAAGAGACAACCTTTTGCATAATGTTTTCATGAATATATTTTTTAAAGGCTTCTAAATCGATGCCTTCGTCATGTTGAACGGACATTAAAACTGTGTCCACGCGTGGATTCTTTTCATCACTATAATCAATAGTGATTTGGCTTTTCATATCTGGACGAGCGTGTTTAAATTCTCCATTTTTTCTTAATCTTGTTGCTTCTCTAACAAGCTTATGAGCCATAACGATGGCAAGTGGCATATAACCATCGGTTTCAGAACAGGCATAACCAAACATAATTCCTTGGTCGCCAGCCCCTCGATCTTCGTCTCTTTCTTGGTTCACACCTTGATTGATATTAGAGGATTGACCTTTGATTAAGTTGATGACTTTGACATTGTGATAATTGGTTCCTAGCTCATCTCTATCATATCCAATGTCTTTTAAGACATCTTTAACAATCTTTTCAACATCAATCTTATCGTGATTAGTGATTTCTCCTCCGACGATAATGGTGTTCCCTGTCGCATATGTTTCACAGGCGACATGCGCATTTTTGTCTAATGCTAAGCACGCGTCTAAGATGGCATCAGAAATTTGATCGCATACTTTATCTGGATGCCCCTCAGAAACGGATTCACTCGTAAATAATCTTTTTTCCATTATAATGATATCCTTTCTGGCGTTAAAAAACGCCTTCCCACATACGGAAAGGCGATTTTATCCTTTCATAACTTATCGTTCGGAGTGTGGGACCCCGCTAAAGAAGAGCACTTACTTATTACTAAGAGTTGCTATCGTGATTTTTCATCTTTGTTTCACGATTCGGGATAAGTTTGTATATTAATTCTAATATAAATAATTTATTTTACAAGTTGTTTTAAACCTTTTGCCAATTGATCAGGACAAGAAGTTGATTTATAACCACATCTAATCCCTTGGAGTTTGGAAATAACATCTTCAACTTTCATCCCTTTAATAAGAGCACAGATACCTTGAAGATTGCCATGACATCCACCGATAACACGAGCGGAAATAATAATGCCATTCTCGTGTTCAATAATCATTTGACGGGAACAAACTCCCTCAGGAGTGAAGGTTAATGTTTCCATTATTTAACAAGTCTCCCATAGACGAGGCCACTGGCCATCGCCGCGTTACTTTCATCGGTGTCAATATGGCAGGCTAAAGCAAACTTTTCACTAACTCTGACAACGACATCTTTGAAGATAAGGGAACGAACATCATTACAAATCTCAATGCCGACAATATCACCATTTTTAACTCCGAATTCTTCGGCATCTTTAGGTGTCATGTGAATATGGCGCTTTGCAACAATGGCTCCTTCTGTTAATTCAACTTCACCACATGGACCCACTAATTTGCAAGCTCCACTACCAGCGATATCTCCACTTTCTCTAACTGGAGCATTAATCCCTAAACTTCTGGCATCAGTTGCGGATAATTCAACTTGGTTAAAAGCTCTACATGGACCAAGGATGGAAACCCCTTTTTGTCTGGTTTCTGTTTTTTCACCAGTTGCGCGATTAATTTTATAACCGACGATATCCACTTTTTGATCAGAAGCGAATTGACCTGGTTGAGAAAGCATTTTCTTGACGGTGAGTTCTGCCCCTTTTCCAAAAAGAATCTCTAATGTTTCTTGATTGACATGCACATGTCTTGCGCTTGTTTCGACTAAAATCTCTTTCATCTCTTAAAAAGTACCTTTCATACAATTGTATTGTATCAAACATCAATTTTTATTTCATCACAAATACGATAAAAAGTATTTTTATAAATATTTTTTGTGTTATAGTTAAGAGAGTGAAAAATAACCATGGAAGAAATCAACAATAAAGTCTTAGCTTCTGATATTGTTAAAACCTTTGAAGAAAAGAATGTAAATGCTTTAAAGGAGATTTTTGAAACCATTCCAAATATCGATATCGCTGAAGCTTTAGAAAATATCGATGATGTGGCGGTTTTCCTCTACATTTTTAGAGTGGTTGATGATGAATACGCAGCGGAAGTTTTCGCCGAATTATCAAGTGAAAAGCAAGAACAAATCATCAACTCCTTTGGTGATAAACAACTTGTCGAACTTTTAAATAACTCCTTCACCGATGATATTGTTGACTACCTCGAAGGCATGCCTGCGAGCATTGTCACTCGTATTTTAAAAGTTGCCCCAAAGGATTTAAGAAATGATATTAATAGACTTTTAAATTATAAAGATGGTACGGCTGGTTCAGTGATGACCACCGAATACATCGAAATGAAAAGCACCACGACCGTGAAAGAAGCAATTGCCCACATTCGTAAAACTGGTCGTGATGCGGAAACTATTTATACGATTTTTGTGAGAGATAATACCAGAACAATGGTTGGCACTGTCGACTTAGATGACTTAATTTTCGCCAACGATGATGATATCACCTTAGAAGAGATTATGAACCGTGACTTTGTTACCTGTTATGTTAACGATGATCAGGAAACTGTTGCGAACATGTTCCAAAGATACGACTTAACGGTTATGGCAGTCGTCAATAAAGAAGGTAAAATCTGCGGTATTATCACCATCGATGATGCGGTCGATATCTTAGTGGAAGAGGCTAACGAAGATGTCGCGGCCTTAAGCCACGTCGCTCCTTTAGAGGATACTTATTTAGATACTCCTTTTTATAAGACTGCTTTAAAATGTATCCCTTGGATTATTGTCTTATTAGTGTTAGGAACATTCACCACGATGGCTCTTGATAAAATCGAGAAGACCGCAGTTTTTGAACTTATTCCAGTTTTAATTTGTTTTATTCCTACCTTGATGGATACTGGTGGAAATACCGGAGGACAAACCATCGCTTTAATGATTCGTGGTTTAGCCACTAAAGAATTTACCCCTAAAGATTTCTTTAAAGTAATTTCAAAAGAAATGCTGACCGCATTGATGGTTTCTTCAGTCATCGCTTTGTTCTCATTCTTTTGGTTCACCATCGAACAATATACTGGAATTGTGACCAATGAAAAATTATTTATTGATGGAGCAGCGGCGACAATTTGGAATGGAAAATGTTGGACCACTGGTTTTGCAACCACCTCTTTAGCGGTCTCTGCAACCGTAGCCTTAACCTTATTTGTCTCCTCATTCTTAGCCAAAGTTGTGGCGGTTATTCTTCCTTTGAGTGTTTCGGCCTTAAAGAAGGATCCAGCGATTATTGCTGAACCATTACTTACCTCCATCATCGATGTCATCTCATTAGTTGTCTATCTCTTGATAGCAATGGCCGCTTTACAAATCTTCCATTTAGCCTAATTTATGGATAAAGATAAAAAAACATCATTAGAATTAATACGTTTTGTCATCACTGGATGCGCTTGTGCCGCCCTTGATTTATTAGTGTGCTTCTTAGTGAAAGAAGCCCTTTTTGCCTTGACTATTGACTGGCTTAAAACCGCAATTTATACCTTATGTGGTTTTATCGCTGGAGTCATTCTCAATTATATAATGTCAACATTCTGGGTCTTTAAAAACGTTGAAGATAAGAATAAATCAAAAACTAAATTATTTATTTTTCTCTTTGTTGTATTAAGTGCGGTCGGCTGGGTGTTATCCTGGGGCACAATGGAACTTTGCACCTTTGCTTTCATCGCTTGGTGGAACATCGATATCGGAGAGTCTTTGTTTGCCGGTGGCATCTCTTTTACTTTGCTCTCTTCTTTAGGTTTCTGGCTCTTTGTCGTGGCTTTTATCTTAAAGACCTTCATTGGAATGGTGTGGAATTATCTCACGAGAAAATTCATCCTTTATAAAGCTCCAAAAGAGAACAAAGAAGAAAACCAAGTGGAGGAATCCCTTGATGAATAAGACCGCAATTATTATTGGAGCAGGTCCTGCCGGTTTAACCGCAGCGTATGAACTCCTTAAAAAGAGTGATATAAAACCAATCATTTTAGAAGCTAGTGATGATATCGGTGGTATTTCAAAAACTATTGAATACCATGGGAATCGAATTGATATCGGTGGTCACCGCTTCTTCTCTAAAAGTGAAGAAGTCACCAATCTTTGGAATGAAATTATGCCAAACCAAGGAGCTCCCTCTAAAGATGATATCGAATTAAATAGAGAAATTCCTTTAATGGAAAATGGCCCAGATCCAGAAAAAGAAGACCGCGTGATGTTAACCAGACATCGCGTCTCTCGTATTTTATATTTAAGAAAATTCTTTGATTATCCAATTTCTATCAAAGGTTCCACTTTTAAAAATATGGGTTTTAAAAGAACAATGAAAGCGGGCTTTGGTTATCTTGGAAGCACATTCCATAAAAGAAAAGAAATTAATCTAGAGAATTTCTATATCAATAGATTTGGTAAAGCTCTTTATCAAATGTTCTTTGAAAAATATACCGAAAAAGTATGGGGTAGACACCCATCAGAAATTGATGCCTCTTGGGGGGCTCAAAGAGTTAAAGGCTTATCTCTATGGAAAGCTTTAGGAAATGCTTTAAGAAAACCATTTAAAAAGAATAATAAAAAAGTCGAAACTTCTTTGATTGAACAATTCTCTTATCCAAAGAAAGGTCCAGGTCAACTCTATGAACAAATGGCGGACCTCATCATTAAGATGGGTGGAGAAGTTATCAAACAAAAAGAAGTAAATCAAATTATTATTAAAAATAATAAAATCGAAAAATTAATCACTAAAGACCACAAAGAATATCAAGGGGATTATTATATCTCCTCAATGCCACTTAAAGATTTAGTGAACGCGATTAATAAAGATAATATTCCATTAGATATATATAACATTGGTGATGGTTTAGTCTACCGCGACTTCATCACCGTCGGTTTATTATTGGATAAATTATCAATTAAAAACGAAACCAAGATTAAGACCATCAACGATTTGGTGCCCGACACTTGGATATATGTCCAAGAAGAAGATGTTAAAGTGGGCCGTCTTCAAATCTTTAATAACTGGTCTCCATACATGCTCCAAGACTATAAAAATAATGTCTGGTTAGGGATGGAATATTTCGCAAATGAAGGCGATGAACTATGGAATATGTCCGAAGAATCTTTTAAAGAGATGGCAATTGAGGAATTAATTAAAATTAAAGTCATCGAAAGTAAAGATGACGTTTTAGATGTCTGCATGTTCAAAATCAAAAAAGCTTATCCTGGATATTTTGATACTTATAAAGACATCGATGTCTTAAAACAATATTTATTAAATATCGATAATTTGTTCTGTGTTGGAAGAAACGGACAACATCGTTATAACAATATGGATCATTCAATGTTGACCTCTATTAGAACTGTTGAATATCTTCTTAACCCTGACCAATATAAGAAGGAAGATATCTGGGAAGTCAACACCGAAAAAGAATATCACGAAAGCAAAAAACAATAAAATATGGGAGATTTAACATTATTTTCGCGTAAAAAATGGTTAGAACCTCTTATCTTCATAGGAGGCGCTTTTATCGTCTCTTTCCTTGCCTATCTCATCTTTTCAGGATGGGTTGGCTCTCCAAGTGTTAACCTCTACCAACCAGGGGCCAGTAATGCTCAAGTAAAAGCCATCGCTACGGAAGGAAGACAATTTGTCAATTCTATCAATAATGTTTGGGTAAATGTTGTCGGCTTTATTTTATTAGGTCTATTACTTATTGGTTTATTGGTTCTTGCCGTTTTGAAAAAACTCAATTGGAAATGGGTAATGGGAGGAGTTTTCATCCTCGCTTTAATCATTCGTTTAATTTATTCAAACGTTACCGATAACATCTTTACTAGACAATACGATGTGTGGTCGAACAATAATGTCGGTCATTATATGATTACAATGCACATCTATCGATATGGTAATCTGCCTGAACTTATCGATGGAAGCCTCGATCTCTCCTATCAGATGTATCATCCTAAATATGCGCATTATATCTACGCTTTTGTCATGCACTTTAATTCCATCTTTTTTGGCACGAAATATGACTATTATGCCCTTTATGAGTCGATTAGGATTTTCACCTGCGCTATTTCATACATCATGGTGTATATCTCCTATTTAATATTTAAAGAATTATTTAAGAATAAATGGGCGGTTTTATGTGCGACATTATTTATTGCTTGCTCTCCACTTCTCATCAGAATGAGTGCAGGTTCAAACAATGACCCAATGTTATATTTCTTCTTATTCTTAAGCATCTATTTCGCGATTAAATATTTTAAATATAATGGTTGGGTTAACATTATCGGCGCGGCTTTATCCATTGGCTTAGCAATGGGCTCTAAACTTTCTGGGGCTTTAATCGCTATTCCTATCGGTGCCCTCTTTATCTATAAATTTGTTTTAGTCTTTATCAAAGATAAGGAGCATTTTAAAAAGAATCTAGGAACAATCTTCCTTCAATATGGTGTCTTCCTCACTATATGCGCGCCTGTCGGTTTAATGTGGCCTATATTTAATAAGATTGTTTATGATCAACCTCTTACTTATGTATGGGCGAGATTAAACGAAAAATTATTAGTGCCTGAAGAATATAATTATTTCTATCGCTACTTCTTTATTGACTTTAATACCGCTTTTGAAAACATCTATCACGGGGGATGGAACGACCAAAAATATCTTGATTACAATACTTGGTCTGATTTGATGAAATCCTCTATCTTTGGAGAATACTCCTATGATAGCAATCTAGCAGCGATTACCATCTCTTTATATGCGATTAATTATGTTGTTTTGATAAGCGCTTTCCTCTTCTGGGGATATCTAATCGTCCGAAGTATCATAAAGAAGAATTATGGTTTTGCCATCTTGTTGATAATTCCGATGACTTTCTTATACACTTTGATTTTTGTAAAAGAAGGCTCCACTATCTTTATTTTGTTGGGCGCCCTTCTCTTACTGATGACCATCGCAGGTATTGTCTTTATATGTATCAAATATAAATATATAGAGCGATATAAGACCTATTTATTCTTTATGATTATGTTCTTAACTTTTATGGTTTCATATTTCTTATTCCAACTCAAATATCCATATACCTGCACTCATGACTTTAGATATGTTGGAATGTTTATTCCGTGTTTCGCTTTTGTTATTGCTTCTCTTATGGAAAAAGGCAACAAGGAAGTTAAGATCGTTTCTTCAGTTTTATTAACTTCATATTGCTTAATGTCATCATTTTTGTATTTAGCAATAAATTAATGAATTTATTCATGAAAATGTGATATATTTATTTTGGAAAGGGGATTACATAATGAAAAACTTTCTTAAATACGCGGGAGCATGCGCAGCACTCTTAGGTTTAATTGGCTTTATTCTTCTTATGGCGACTCCAGGTGTCCATGCCAAAATCACAATTGGTATTACCTTCGAAGGAGCCTATGATGGTATTAAAGTTATTTTCGGTAATTCAGATGACAACCTTAAGCTCGCTTGGACTGCTTTAGTGGCATGGATTTTAATTCTTGTGGCTCTCGTCATTTTACTTGCTGGTGTCATTCTCCCATTGGTCAAAGTTACAGCTTTAGATAAAGTTGCAGGCCTCTTAAATATGGTTGCTGTCGGTGCCTTAATCGTTGCAGGCATCTTAATCTTTGTCTCAGCTCCTGCTCTTAGTTCTGCCAATGAATGGGCAAGTGGAACTAAAGTTTATTTAGAGGCAGGTTGGGTTGTCGCTGGTATCTTATCACTCCTCGGTGGTTTAGTTGCCGTTGCACCAACAGTTGTCAATTTACTTGAAAAGAAATAATCGAATCATTTCTTAAAACATTAATCTCGTCTTCGGGCGAGATTTTTTCATTTAAAAATAATATTGTCTTTTTCTCTTATTTTGCTAAAATAAACAAGCACGTAAAAATGCGCGAGTGGCGGAACTGGTAGACGCGTACGTTTGAGGGGCGTATAGGGTATCCTGTGTGAGTTCGATTCTCATCCCGCGCACCAAACAGAAAAAATGGGGCTGTTAAGAAACCTATAAGGTGACTTAGCCCCTTTTAATTTACGAAAAATAGGTGAAATCGCAAGAAATCACCTATTT
>CAJOQN010000031.1 GCA_905236535.1 uncultured Bacilli bacterium | reverse complement strand
GCAAGACGGTGAATCTTCATCTTCAAGAATTACCACCGCGATCGATGGTGAATATGTCCATATGCTCTTCTGGTATATTGAATATTACACCGATGAATATGCAACATCTTGGATGGATGATTATGGCTTCCCAGCTATCGATATGTCATTAAACACCTTGACCAAAGACGCTAGACTCTATTACATCTATGATGCGAATGTGTATCAAGAAGACGCGATCGCAATTGATGTCGAATTAGCGAGTAATGAAGAACGTGAAGCTTATATTGAAGATTACGTTACTCAACTATTAGCAAACGGCTTCGAAGAATATGATCACTTACTTCTAAAAGTGCCACGCCGTAATACCGCCTTCTATAATGCTGAAAAACGTATCATCGTCGCCTTCAATGATGTTAATGGCAATAACATTCCATTCCATCTTATCAAGGTTGCAGATGACTTCGAACCATTACACTAATATTATTTCAAAGCAATTGTTAAATTATTCGCTAGAATATCTAACATGCTTAAAAAGATGAATTGACAAAGCCTCTTTAGCAAATGCTTCCCTTATGTGGCAATTGTTAGAGGGGCTTTGTTTTCTTATGATGTCTATTTTTTATTAGGTTTAGCGCGTGGTGATGATATTTCTTTTGAGTTGGAACAGATCATTTAATAAGTTATTAGTCTATTAAAAAATTTATTTATATTTATAATCCTTTAAAGCATTCATCTTTAGACGCATCTTTTCCGCGATTAAATCTCGGTCATCTTTATATTCCTCATAAAGAGATTGATATGAGATAGGTTCATCGACGATGAATCTATTTTTCTTTTTTTGATAATAGGTCACATAAATCAAGGTATCCATTCCTTTTCTTCTTCGGGCTTCACAAAGGATGACAAAACCTGAAAATAGTTTGGTTAAGACATCTTTATAGCCTTCAGAAGAATCTTCTGGATAGATAGTGATAGAGTTCCCATTATTCATCGCTTCGAGGCTTAAACTAATGGAATGGACAAATCGTGAATCAGGATAGGTCGGAATAAGTCTTATTCCTTGATAATACATATAGGCAAAAGGCGAAAAAATCGTTCCAATAATTTGAGCGAAGAATAGTGGAACTTTCTTTTTTTGGTGATAATAAATATGCACTAAATATTTTCTGACATCTTTTAATTTTCCGGTCATCTCATATGTTCCCCACATATATTGTTTATGAGGGAAATAATTATCAATTTTTGGCCCAACTTTTGAACCGACATGATTTGATAAAAGCACAAATGGCGACTCAATAAAAGAATCCCCTAAAAAGATAAATTTGGGACGATGATATAAAATGAGTTTAGCGAAGAATTGGGTAATTCTGAATGATATTTTTTTGCGTTTCTTTTCTTTATTAATAAAATATTCGTGCATATTGATATTTTGCCAAAAATGGTAAAATATTACACGAATTATTCATCTCTAAAGAGAAATTAGATAAGATATAAAAGCATTAAAGGAAATAGTTATGGCCGTAAAAGAAAAGTGGAAAGAAACTGGTAAAAACACTGGAAATGCCTTCGCAAACTTAGGGAAAGCCATTGGTAAAACCATGGTTCATGTTTTTTCTGATAAAAAAGAAGAAGAACCTCTTAATGAATCGTGGAAAAAAGTTGGAAAGAGTTTTGGCTCGATGGGAAAAAGTCTTGGAGAAGCTCTTGATGAATCCGCGGATGAAATCCTTGATGATAAACCAAAACAAGAAAAAGAGGAGCATCCTAAAGAAACGGTCGTTGATGCTGAAATACTGGAAGATGATAAAAAATAAACCTATCTAGATAGATAGGCATTTTATTTAAATTGAGAGGAATACATCTCATAATAGAATCCTTTGTTATTCATCAAGTTATGATGATTTCCTGATTCAATTATTTGTCCATCTTTTAAGACAAGGATGATATCTGCTTCTTGGATGGTGCTTAAACGATGGGCGATGACAATGGAGGTTTTATCTTTCATCATTTTATCGAATGCATCATTGATTAACTTTTCGTTTCTAGTATCAATGTTCGAGGTTGCTTCATCAAGGATGATGATATTTGGTGAAAGAAGCATCACTCTGGCGATCGCAATCATTTGTCTTTGACCCTCACTTAAACCTTCTTTAGCTTTAACCACCGTATTTATTCCATCAGGAAGAGAATCGATAAAACTATCCATATGCGAATTCTTAATCGCTTCTTGAATTTCTTTTATAGTGGCGTTGGCTTTGGTGTATTTAATATTATCCAAGATTGATCCATCAAAAATCCAAGTGTCTTGAAGGACCATTCCAATGTTGTTTCTTAAAGATGATTTTGTGAAGGAGGTTATTGGTTTTTGATTGATTAAAAGCTCACCGTTTTGAGGTTCATAAAAGCGCATCAGTAAATTAATAAGAGTGGTTTTACCCGCGCCAGTGGGACCGACAATTGCAATCTTGTTCCCTTTTTTGATTTCTAAAGAGAAATTCTTTATCAATTCTTTATTTGGGTTATAGGAGAAAGATAAATCTTTAAAGGAGATGGTTTCAATGTGGTCAAGAGTTTCTTTTCCTTGATCGATATCATCATTAATAGATAACAATTCATTTATTCTTCTAAAAGAGAATTTTGCATTTTCATATTCGGAGAATACATTGCTGATTTCATTGAATGGTTTGGAATATTGTGTGGTGTAAGAAAGGAACGAGGATAATTTACCGATAGTCATCACCGCGAGGATGAGCATTAAATCAGTATCGTATGAAAGCATAATAATTCCGATAATCCCAATGATGACATAGATGGTGTTATTCACTAAACGGGTGGAAGGATTAATCCAAGAAGCCGAAAAGAGTGATACTTTATTCTCTTTTTTAAGCTCATCGTTAATCGACATAAATTTTTGATAGGATTCTTTTTGATAATTTAAAGATTGCACAATATCCATGTTCTCACTTGTTTCTAAAGAGATAGAATTAAGTTTAGCTTGGAGTTCGGCTTGTTTTTTAAAGTGTTGATGATTAAATGTCGCGATAAAAGAGGACATGATAACACTTAAGGGGGTCAGAATTATCACTCCCAAAGCGAGAATCCAGTTAACCATAAACATCACAATAATCGTGATAATAATCGTGAAAATTCCTTGCAAAAAGCTCTTAAATACCGCGAAAATGCCAGTAGCCACACTTTCCATGTCTCGAATTTCTAGTTGTAAAAGATCGCCGCGATATCGATTATCAAACTCTTTTAAGGGGATAGAATTTAACTTCTTATAAACATCATCTCTCATCTTCTTAATGATTCGTTGAGAAATCTTACCAACGAGGTATTCAAAGAAATAATCGGTGATTGTTCCAAAGATCACTAATCCTAAAGATATAAATAAACAAAGATAGAAAGCCTGTTCATTATCCGTTTTTGCATAATCTAAAGTCAGGCCTAAAAGAAATGGCTGCGCTATTTGAGAGATGACAAAAATCAAAGCAAAGATAATGCTTACACTTAAGAGCAATCTTTGACTTTTAAGATAATAAAACACTCTTTCTTTCGTCTTCATATCATCCTCTCTGACTCTGAGATTCATATATTTCTTTATAAATATCAGAGGTCTTAAGTAAATTATCATGAGTTCCCATTGCGACGATTTCGCCTTTATCAAGCAGAATAATGGTATCAGCGTCTTTGATCGTCGCAATTCGTTGCGAGACAATGATCTTGGTAAGACCATTTATGGCTTTGATATTGTCTCTAATATGCTTATCAGTTAATAAATCTAAGGCTGAAGTGGAATCATCTAAAATGAGGAGCTCACTTCCTTTTAATAGGGCTCTAGCGATTGTTAATCTTTGTCTTTGACCTCCTGAGAAGTTAAGACCGCCTTCATTTACTTCATGGTTGATGTTGTCCTCATATTGATAGACAAAATCATAGGCCTCACTAAATTTTAAAGCGGTGTTTATTTCTTCATCGGTGGCCTTTATCTTTGCCATTAAGAAATTAGATTTAATTGTTCCTTTAAATAAAGAAGCTTTTTGATTCACTAAGGCGATGTCTTTTCGCAAAGAGGAAAGTTCATAGTCTTTAAGATTATGACCTTTATAAATTATGTCTCCTTTAGTGGGATCATAAAATCTTTCAATGAGATTGATCAGTGTCGACTTTCCGCTTCCAATTCCTCCAATAATTCCAAGGGTTTTTCCTTTTTCTAAAATGAAATTCAAATTTTTTAAAGCATAATGATTATTCTTTTCATCAAAGGAGAAAGAAACATCCCTAAATTCTAAAACATTAGAATTATTATCAAAGTCCGTTTGATTCCCATCTTTTAATGATGAGTCAAACATTAATATCTCATTAATTCTTTTACGCGAGACCCCAGCTTTAACAATATCTAATAACACCGGTGGTAATTGAGTGGTAGCAAAGAATATTTGTGCAAGATAAGCCATCTCGGCGATGATTGTTGAAGAAATAATAACCTTTTCACCCTCTGAACCATTTAACAAACCATCTCTTACTAAAAAGAGAAGAACAATGGTTAAAATGGATGTTAAAGCAAAAAGTAAGGGATTAACGATGGAATTAAGACGATGAACTTTCACGCTTTTGTTTTCATATGTTTGCGTAACTTTATTAAAGTTAGATAATTCATTATTCTCTTGGTTAAAAGCTTTGATGACTCTTACCCCATTAATACTGTCCGTTGTTTTAGTGGAAATATCATCAATGGTTTCTTGGATGGAACCATATTGCTTGCTTGATTTATTCAACACCAAAAGCATCACTATTGTGATGATCGGGATAACCGCTAAAAAGATTAATCCAATCTTCCAATCTAATATAAAGGAAAAGATTAATGAGCCCAGGATGATAAATGGAGCGCGCACGACGAGACGGATGAAAAATAGGACTCCCTGCTGAACTTGATAAGTATCGCTGGATAAGGTTGTTAATAAACGAGAATTGGTGAATTTTTCTTTATCTTTTTTTGATAAATGAAGGATTTTATAATATAAGGCCTCTCTAATTTCATATCCGACATTAGTCGCTGTTCGTGCAGCGATATATTGGGCAATCATCGTCAAGATGAATCCAATAACGCCCATCAATAAGATGATAATTCCCCCGATTAAAGCGTCATTTAATGATTGATTATTAGGAACCCAGATTCCAAATAAGCGAATAAACGAGGCTAATGAAGATGATAATTTGTTAGGAATTGATGAAGGATTTTCATATTGATTAAGGTCAATAATAGCCTTCATAAATAAGGGCATTAATAAATCAAAAATAGCCTCGACTAATTTGATAAAAGGGCCAATAGTTAAGGAAATTATATGTTTTTTATATGATTGTTCAGTCTTTTTTATCACGTGTGTATTTTAACATATGCACGCATAAAGACAATTTTAGAAAATATTAAAAATAACATATGAACAATTTGACATATGAACAAATATTCATATATAATAACAACGCAATGAATAAAAAAATTACCCTAAAGACAATCGATAAAATGGAAACTATCCTAAACCTCACCTCTGATTCCTCGAGGATTAAGATTTTGCTTTCTCTCCTTGACATGAATGTGTGTCAAGATAAGGACTGCAAAAGAGATTGTTTAAAATGTCAAAATCGTATTGAAAAGAGCGTGGGGGAAATTGTTACTGAAGTTGGATTAGAGCAATCCTTAGTTTCTCATCAATTAAAAATTTTGAAAGATGGGCGATTAATCAGTTCAAGAAGAGAAGGAAAAAGAATTTTGTATTATTTGGCGGACCACCATGTGAAGCTACTTCTCGATGTTGTTTTAGAGCATGTGATGGAGGATGAAAAGAATGATTAAGAAAGTATATGACATAACAGGTTTTGACTGCGCGAGTTGTGCGGCTAAAAGCGAGAATCATTTAAACACTAATAAAAATATCATCTCCTGTCGTATCGACTTTATGAGAAATAAGCTTTATATCTCTTATAAAGAAAAAGAATTTTCAATTGAAGAAATTAAAGCCCTCATCAAAGAAGTGGAAGATGATGAGATTGAAATCACCGAATCTAATTTAAAAGTTAAAAATGATAATAAAATATTCACTAAAGAGATGATTATTACTCTTATAAGAGTAATTGTTGGGGCAGGAATCCTCTTATTCTCATTTTTCTTCTTTAATAAAGAAGAGAATGTCCCTCAAGTTGAGTATTGGTGGGAATTTTCTTTGAGTATCGTCGGATATTTAATCATTGGTTATGATTTATATTGGTCTGTTATAAAAAAGATAATTCATCTTAAAAATCCTTTAGATGAGAATTTATTAATGAGCTTAGCCTCAATTGGGGCTTTTGTCTTAGGGGCTATTTGGACCTATGACTATTTAGATGGTGGAATCGTGTTAGCCCTTTTCCAAATCGGCGAAATTATTGAACATGTGGCGACGAATAGATCGAAAAGAGCGATTATTTCAGCGATTGACCTCAGAAGTGATATCGCTAATAAAGTTAATGGCGAAGAAATTGAATCCGTCTTACCAGAAAACTTAAAAATCGATGATGTAATCATCGTTAAGGTTGGCGAAAACATTCCGGTCGATGGAAAAATCATCGAAGGAAGCGCTTTAGTGGATACCTCATCAATCACGGGTGAATTCGTTCCAGTGAGATGTGAAGTTAATTCCCAAGTCTTCTCTGGATGTATTGTTAAAGAAGGGACGATAAAAATCCAAGTCTTAACAACCTATGATGAATCAACCGCTTCAAAGATTTTAAAACTCATTTCTGAAAGTGGAGAAAGAAAATCAAAAGCTGATCAATTCATCACTCGATTCTCTCGTTGGTATACCCCAATCATCTTTAGTATCGCTCTTATTTTTACTTTAGTGAGTGGTTTAATTAGTAAAGATTGGAACACCTATGTGATGAGAGGTTTAGAGCTTTTAGTCGCGGCTTGTCCATGTGCGATTGTCATCTCTGTTCCATTAGCCTACTTCTCCGCAATTGGACTCGCCTCCAAAAACGGTATTATTATCAAAGGAAGTACCTATATTGATACCCTTGCTAAACTTAAGAAGTTGGTCACTGATAAAACAGGAACCATAACCCATGGAACATTCTCCATTCAAAAGGTTGTTTTAGCGGAGGGAGTTAAGAATGAAGAGTTGATGGAATGTTTATATGCAGCCGAATCTTTATCCACACATCCAATTGCCATTGCCATTAAGCATGGCGTGAAAAATATCAAGGAAATCGCGTACAAACAGAAGAATTATGAAGAAATTTCTGGGATGGGTATCTTAACGACTTATAACGGAAATAACATCATCGTGGGAAGCCATAAGCTCTTAGAAAAATTCAATTTAGAGGTCGATAATTCTGTTCATTCAGGGACGGTTGTTCACGTTGCTAAAAACAATCAATATCTTGGATTAGTGGTCCTTTCTGATGAGATTAAAGAAACCGCTCAACCGATGGTCGATCTCCTCCATCAAGAAGGTGTAGAAATTGTCCTACTTACTGGTGATAAAGAAGAGAACGCAAAAGAGACTTGTATGCATCTTGGAATCGATCATTGGCATTCCTCTTTACTCCCAGAAGAAAAGGTTGATTATTTAAAACACGAGATGAAAACATCAAAAGGAGCAACCGCTTATATTGGCGACGGTATTAATGACGCGGCTTCTATAAAGCTTGCCGATGTCGGAGTGGCGATGGGAGGAGTTGGTAGTGACTCCGCGGTTGAAAATGCCGATATCGTTATTATGAATGACGATCCAGCGAAAGTGTGGGATTCTATGAAAATTGCCAGATATGGTAAAAACACGGCAATCTTTAATATTGTCTTTGCTTTAGTTATCAAATTTGCCGTGATGCTTGTTAATGCCTTTGGGCTAATTCAAAATAATCACATCGCGATGTTTGTAGCGGTCTTTGCAGATACTGGATTAACAGTCTTATTAATTATTAATTCTTTACTTATCTTTTATCGCAAAGTAAAAAGAAAGGTGAAAAATCCAACCGAAAAATAAGGGGCTGTTAAGAAACCTATAAGGTGACTTAGCCCCTTTTAATTTACGAAAAATAGGTGAAATCGCAAGAAATCACCTATTTTTG
>CAJOQN010000030.1 GCA_905236535.1 uncultured Bacilli bacterium | reverse complement strand
TGAAGTCGGACTAAAAACAATTGCCTTAGATTATGGACGATTCATCAAAATTGAAGAAAAATAGAAAGGGTTATAACATTATGATGTTTAGATTAAATTTACAACTCTTTGCTTCTAAGAAGGGTGTTGGTTCAACCAAAAACGGTCGTGACTCTGCTGGACGTCGTCTTGGCGCAAAAGTCGCTGATGGACAATGGTGCCATGCTGGCAGCATTATCTACCGTCAAAGAGGAACCAGAATCTATCCTGGGACAAACACCAAACGTGGTGGAGATGATACCATCTTTGCTACCGCTTCTGGAATCGTTAGATATACCAGACTTGGAAAAGATAAGACTCAAGTCTCAGTCGTTCCATCCGAGAAGTAATAAGAGCTTAATAAGTTTCTGAAAAGACCATTATTATAGTGGTCTTTTTTCTTATTATTATGTATAATAATTGTGTATGTTTATCGATCGTGCAGTTATTGAAGTTCGTTCTGGCAAAGGCGGAGATGGTTGTATTGCTTTCCGCCGAGAAAAATATGTCGCTAAAGGCGGCCCAAGCGGCGGTAATGGTGGCCGTGGTGGTTCCGTCTTTTTAGTGGCTTCTAAAACCGTGAACACTTTATTTAATTTCCGTCACTCCATTTGTATTCAAGCCAAAGATGGAGAAAAAGGCGACACCAAACTTCGATATGGAAAATATGCCGATGATGTTTATGTCAATGTTCCTATAGGAACAGTCGTCTATTTAGAAGAGGGACACACCTATTTAGGAGACCTCAATGAAGAGGGCAAAACCTTGATGGTGGCCAAAGGTGGAAGAGGCGGAAAAGGTAACGCTTGTTTCAAATCATCGACGAACCGCGTTCCAAGAGTTGCCGAAAACGGTGAACCAGGGGAAAGTAAAAGATTAATTTTAGAATTAAAATTACTCGCGGATGTTGGACTTTTAGGTTTTCCATCTGTTGGAAAATCAACACTTTTAAGTGTTATCTCGAAAGCCCGTCCTGAAATTGCTGATTATCCATTCACCACCATCATCCCCAATTTAGGAGTGACCACGACAAAAGATGGACGTTCTTTTGTGGTTGCTGATCTTCCAGGACTTATCGAAGGAGCGCACCTCGGTAAAGGATTAGGCCTTCAATTTTTAAGACATATCGAAAGATGTCGTGTTATCATTCATGTCATAGACATGTCAGACACTGGAAGAGATCCATATAACGATTATGTCGTGATGAATAACGAACTTAAGGAATATGGATGTCGTCTTCCTGAAAGACCACAGATTCTCGTCGCTTCAAAAATGGATGAAGAGGAAGCCACAAAACGCTTAGAAGAATTTAAGAAAAAAGTTGATAAAGAAATCATTCCAATCTCTGCTTTGATGGATGAAGGAATTGAAGAATTGTTATTTAAAACCGCAGATTTAATCGAGACCACTCCATTATTCCCACTTTATGATAGCGAGGAAGATATTCTCGACACCAAAGTCTACGAATTAAAGGAAGAAGAAAAAGAATTCTACATCCGCCGCTTAGATATGCACAACTGGCAAATCTATGGTGATAAAATTGTTAAATTTTATAAGATGACAAATATCACCACGGATGAAGGAATGATGAAATTAATTACGCATTTAAGAAAACTTGGAATTGATGATGAGCTTGAAAGACTTGGGGCTCAAGATGGAGACAATGTCATTTTAGATGACTTTGAATTTGATTATGTCAGCTAAAAATAATGTTGCGATTATCTCCTCAATTGTGGCTTCATTACTCATCATTGCTTTAATGGTTTTCTTTATCTTGATTAACAATCACTAGGAGGACTCTTATGATATATTCACTTCGCGGAAAGATTAACGCTATTGAAGAGGGTTCTGTTGCCATCGAAATGAGCAATGGAGTATCTTATGAAGTTTTAGTTTCTCACCCTGACGATTTTACGATGGGTGAAGACATCTTAATTTATACTCATGAAGTTATTAGAGAAGACGAAGAATATCTCGTCGGATTTAAAAACAAAGATGAAAAATTAGTGTTTTTATCTTTGATAAAAGTTAAAGGTTTAGGGCCAAAAACGGTCATTCAAGCTTTATCGACAACGACGCCAGAGAATGTGATGAACGCCATCGCCTCCAACAATGTCGCTTATTTGAAAAACCTTCCTGGCATCGGAGCGAAAGCTGCAGCTCAAATCATTTTAGATTTAAAGGGTCAACTTACCGGTAGCAAAGGCAATCCTAAGATGTACGATGAAGTCTATGATGCTCTTAAAGGTTTGGGTTATAAAGGCGCTGCGATCGACCGCGTTTTAGCGACCATCAACGAACCTAACGCTAGTAGTGAAGAAGTGTTAAGAATTGCCCTTCAAAAATTAAGGAAATAATTATGGCTAGATTATTAGACGCAAATAGAAACGCGAAAGAAATTGAAGAAGAGATGACTCTTCGTCCCAAAAGGCTTGATGAATATGTCGGTCAAGAAGATTTAAAGAACAATTTTAGAGTCTTTATCGGCGCCGCTTTGCACCGTCAAGAGCCTCTTGATCACGTTCTTTTATATGGCCCTCCAGGACTTGGAAAAACAACCTTAGCCTATGTCATCGCTGAAGAGATGGGAGCAAATATTCACGTAGTGAATGGCCCATCAATTGAAAAGACTGGAGATTTGGCCTCCATCCTTTCGATGCTAGAACCAGGAGACATTTTATTCATCGATGAAATTCATCGTTTACCAAGAGTTGTCGAGGAAGTCTTATATGGAGCGATGGAAGATTTCAAACTTTCTATCGTCATTAATCGAGACGCAAATTCCAAGGCTTTAAACCTCCCCTTACCACCTTTCACGTTGGTCGGTGCGACGACCAGAGCCGGGGATTTAAGCGCCCCTTTAAGAGCGAGATTCGGTATAACCGAAAAACTCAATTTTTACACGATTGATGAGATTAAAAAGATTGTCAAAAGAAGTGCGAGAGTCTTCAACACCCCAATTGAAGAAGAAGCAGCTTTAGAGATTGCTAAACGCTCAAGAGGAACGCCTCGTATCGCTAACCGTCTCTTTAAGAGAGTCAGAGATTTTGCTAATTATAATCATAAAGACGAAATCACCTTGATGGATGCTAATGCAGCCTTAAAAGCTCTTAAGGTTGATAGTATTGGTCTCGATGATGTCGATATTCGTTATCTTAAGACTTTGATTGAAAGATTCAATGGTGGACCTGTCGGACTCGAAGTTCTCGCTAACGCCATCGGAGAGGAAATCATGAATCTTGAAGATGTCTATGAACCATATTTATTGCAGATCGGAATGATTGATCGCACCCCAAGAGGTCGTGTGGCGACGGTCAAAGCCTTCAAACACTTAAATATCACACATCAAGAGAAATTATTCTAGATAATTTATCTTTTATAAGCGTGTACACACATATGCACGCACAAAATTGTTGTATTAAAACACTCATTGTAGTATTTTATTAAATAGCGCGCTGCGCACATGTATTAGAAGTTATATCGGAGGAATCTATTATTATGAGAAGATTTTGGGCCTATATTATCGCAATTGTTTCCACCTTATTGTTAATCGGGGTGACTTTTAGCAATGTCATGTTAAGAGCTAACTCTAATTTAGAATATCAATTTGGTCGTGAACTCGTATTCCGCATCTCTGACAAAGATGATGAAGAATTAGTGGATGACACCGCGGTTAAAAACATCGCCAAAGAAATGGATAATCGTCTCAAGACTGCTGGTGAAACATCCTATGTCATTAAAACTGTTGGTTTTGATACCGTGAAAGTTTCTCTCTCCAAGAGCAATGATGACTATTATGATATGGTCTCAAGATATCTCACCTTTAATGCGACCTTAGCTTTAACCACTGATAAGACCGAAGTCGCTCTTATGAGCGAATTCTTAACCGATGAAAAGGCTTATGTCACCTCCACAAAATCTATTCCTCAAATCGCTATTCCGGTCGATAACACCAATGCTCAATTTAGAGCTGTCATCGAAGCAGCGAAGAAAGAAGCTGAAGAAGCCCCAATCGCTGAAGATGGCGAAGAACAACAATACACCTATGTCTATCTTTGGTACGACTTTGTCGAAGATGTCGATAGCTATGAGGCCGCCCAAGAAGATGAAACCATCGCCGAAAAGATTCTTATCTCCTTCAATATTGATGAATATAAAATCGATAGTGAAAGTGGAGAATGGGATAGTGAATTAGTGGCCACGGTTAACGTAGATTCTAACGGCGATAATTCTTTATCCGTTAGCGAGATTAAAGAAGGCTATTATCGCGCTCATTACTTCGTCAACTTAGTCAACGCCTCCGAACTTGACTACGAAGTTACATATATGTACTCCAATCAAACAGAAGCATTAGTGGAAAACATTGTTTCCCTTGGTTCAATTGGAGAAACCCTTGCTTTTAATAAGACTGCTCTTGCCACCATTGTCGCTTTAGTGGTGGCGACTGTCCTCTTAGCATATTCCTATCGCTTAGGAGCTTTAAGCACTTTAGCCACAACCTCCTTAACCTTATTCAGCGCGATTGGATTTATGATTATCTTTGGCGTTGAATTCAATATGGCAGCCTTTGTGGGCTTAGTGACTGTCGCTCTTGTTTCAATCATTTCAACAATCATTTACTTTAACAAAGTTAAAGAAGAAGCCTATCGCGGTAGAACTTTAAAGAAAGCCAACGCTGAAGGGAGCAAAAAGAGCACTCTTCCAATCGTTGATATCAACGTCGTCACCATCATTATGGGAGCAAT
>CAJOQN010000029.1 GCA_905236535.1 uncultured Bacilli bacterium | reverse complement strand
AATAAGAGGAGGTCTCTTCCTCCAACTTTTTGGATGATTTCTCCAATTTGATACATATGCGCGGAGAAAGTTGAAAGATTATCACTTAGTGATTGGTTATCACCAATATCGATATAAATGTTTTTAAAAACTCCAAGTTCGGCTTCGATAGCAGGCACCGCAATTCCACATTGATTTAATAAAACACATAATCCCACCGTCTTTAAAGAAACGGTCTTCCCACCAGCGTTTGGGCCAGAGATGATGACAATTCTTTTATCTTCATCGAGGTGATAGGAATTAGAGACCACTTTTCTTTGATCGATAAGAGGGTGTCTCGCTCTTTTTAAATTAACGATTGATTTCTTGTTTAATGTGGCGACATCCCCATCGATATCCAGGGAATATTTAGCTTTAGCGCTTAAGAAGTCAAGTTCGGCGATAATGTTATTATTATTAACAATTTCTTCTTCTTGAAGAAGAATTAAAGAGGTCATCGCTTTTAATATTCTTCGAATTTCCTCTTGTTCTTGGATTTTAAGAGAGGTTATTTCGTTATTTAATTGCACAATTTCAAGAGGTTCAATGAAGGTCGTATTTCCACTATCGGAGACATCATAAACAATGCCGGGAACCTTGTTTTTAAAAGCGGTTTTTACCGGCAAAACGAGATGCCCATCTCTTAAGGTCGCGTTCTCATCATTAAGATAAGAACTATAGGATAAGGAAATGGTGGTAATCTTCTTTTCTAAAAGATTCTCCGCTTTTTTGATATCATGTCTAATCGCGGCTAATTCGTTTGAGGCTTCATCTTTGATGAAAAGAGAGGGTGATATCACTCTATCAATCTCTTTTTTAAGCGAGGATAAATCTTTAAAACCATTAATCTTCTCTTTGATTCTTGGGAACAACAAAGCGACTTTTTGAATGAAGGTATATAAAGCGATACTGGTCTTGATATCCTCTCCAATCATATAGATATCTTGAGCGGTCAAGATTGAGGTTTTCTTCGCTTCATCAATAAGTCTTAAAGCATCATAAGAAGGAGATAAAGGGAGATCTCCATATTTTCTTATGAGGGTCATACCTTCTTTTAAATCTTCGAGCAAATTAAATAATTCTTCATACGAAGAAGTCATTTCTAGTTCCGAGAGATATAATCTTCCTCTTTCGCTTTTTAAATATGGATAGATCTGCTCTTTAATGCGTTCAAATTCAAAGGTTTGATAGATGTTTTGCATATAACTATAATACCAAGAAAAATGATTTTTTTAATAATCATTTATGATAGACTTATGTTGTATGAATAAAAAAGAAATGGTTTCCATTAAGATAAGCGAAGATAAAGTTAAAGATATTATGGCTTTTTATTTACCTTATCAAATCGATAACAACGGTGATTATATTAAATTCTTTGCCTTAAAAGATGAGACGAGAATCACTCTTTATGAATCAAAGAAAGGCTATAAGCTTTTCTTAGATGGAGAAAATGCTCTTAAGGAAGCTTTAAGATGGGATGAAAAAGCTCAAAAGATGAAACCAAAGATTAAAGAAAAAGAAAAATGGCTCTCATCTAACGATCAGATTGGTTCTGATGAGGTTGGGGTTGGAGACCTCTTCCTTCCATTGATCGTGGTCGCTGCTTATGTCTCAAAGGATGACATCGACTTTTTAAAAAGCATTGGAGTCCATGATTCAAAAAAGATTAATGATTCCACAATCTTAGAAATTGCCCCACTTTTAATCAATCGAATTTCCTTTAGCAAACTTACACTACAAAATTCCAAATATAACGAGATGATTCTTAAAGGTGAAAACCTTAATACTTTAAAAGCTAAAATGCATAATCAAGCCCTTTTAAATATGAAGAATAAACACCCGCAAGTAGAAGAGATTTATATTGATCAATTCGTCAAAGAAGAGACTTATTATAAATATTTAAAAAATGACAAAGAAATCCTTCGCGGAATTATTTTTAAAACCAAAGGTGAATCTTCCTTTTTTTCGGTCGCGGTCGCCTCTATTATCGCCCGTTATGCTTTTTTAAAAGAGAAGGAATTGCTCGAAGAAAAATATGGGATGACCTTCCCATTTGGTTCTGGTAAACAAGCGGATTTATTCATTGAAGAATTTTTAAAGAAATACGATAAAGAAGAATTAAAAAAAGTTAGCAAGATGAATTTCGCTAACTTAAAGGATATTATTTGAATCATCAATTATTTCTTTGAAATAATCTGGAAGAGGGGCTTCAAAGGTCATCTCTTTTTTGGTAATGGGATGAATAAGTGTTAATTTATAGGCATGGAGAAGCTGCCCTTTATCATATAATTTTTGTTTTCTACTTCCATATATTTCATCCCCTTCAATCGGATATCCGATATAGGCCATATGGACTCTGATTTGATGAGTTCTCCCCGTCTTAAGTTGGCAGGCGATGAAAGTATGAGTTTGATATCTTTTTAAGACTTGGAAATAAGTGATAGCTTCTTTGCTATTTTCACGGGTGACCGCCATCTTTTGACGGTTTTGTTT
>CAJOQN010000028.1 GCA_905236535.1 uncultured Bacilli bacterium | reverse complement strand
TGTCGAACTCGTAGAGAGCTGATTTACAGTCAGCCGCGTTTAGCCACTTCGCTACCCTCCCGAAGTGTTTTGCGATATTGGTGGATGCTGAGGGACTCGAACCCACGACCTCCGCCGTGTAAAGGCGATGCTCTCCCAGCTGAGCTAAGCATCCAACTTAGCACACGCAATACGCTAAATAAATATATCATTATGGACTATTCAAGTCAATAGAAAAAAATGCCTGTTTTTAAGAGGCATTTTCATCTTCAAACTATTAATAGTTTAATATCCTTTTTTTCCTAGGAGATGGAACATATTTCGTTTATAGATTTCGACCCCTGGTTGATTGAATGGGTTGATATCTAAAAGGTAAGCACTCATTCCACAGGCTCTCATAAAGAAGTAGAAGAGATGGCCTAAATTTCTTTCATTCATCTTATCAAGATAGATGATTTGACAGGGAACACCACCATCTTCTGAGTGAGCTTTAAGAGTTCCTTCAAAAGCTTTTTGATTGACGAATTCGAGATTTTTGCCTTCTAAGTAATTAAGTCCATCAAGATCTTCATTATCATGAGGAATTAGAATATCTTGATTTGGAGAAAGAACATTGATGATCGTTTCAAATAAGACGGGAGAACCATCTTGTAGGAATTGTCCTAAGGAGTGGAGATCGGTAGAAAAGGTCACGCTTCCAGGAAGTAAACCTTTCTTTTCTTTTCCTTCGCTTTCTCCGAATAATTGTTTTAACCATTCGCTTAATTGAGACATTTGTGGTTCATAGGTGACATACATTTCCACGGATTTGTCATGGCGATACATATAATCACGGATGATTGCATATTGATAGCAAATGTTATGGTCTAAATCATCATTGTTATATAATTCGCGAGCTTCTTGTGCGCCCTTAAGCATTTCGTCAATATCGATACCCGCACAGGCTAGTGGAAATAAACCAACTGCGGTGAGAACACTATAACGACCACCGATGTCACCAGGAAGAACGAATGTTTCATAACCTTCTTGATTACAAAGAGTTTTTAAAGCTCCTCTTTCTTTATCAGTGACTGCATAGATAGCTTTCTTGCTAG
Organism: uncultured Bacilli bacterium; assembly: GCA_905236535.1. Classification (GTDB taxonomy): domain Bacteria; phylum Bacillota_I; class Bacilli_A; order RFN20; family CAG-826; genus RGIG3315. Next base: position 3,844 of record CAJOQN010000028.1, on the reverse strand, counting down.
CTTCTTTGCCAACTTGTTCTTCTAATAATTGTTTTAACAAACGGAAGGAAATAGAAGTTTCGGTCGTGGTTCCGCTTTTAGAGATAACACAGATGGCGAAATTTTTACCTTTAAGATATTCCATGACTTGAGCAACATAGTTAGGAGAGAAGGTTTGACCCATAAAGATGATTTCCATTTTGTCTTGATATTTGAGTCCTTTGAGGGCTTCTAAAGCTGCTCTTGCCCCTAAATATGATCCGCCAATACCACAGACCACAAGGATATCAAAATGTCCACGGATATAATTCGCACATTCTTTAATTCTTCTTACTTCATCGCGATCATAATTAATTGGCCAATCAGCCCAACCTAAATAATCATTACCTGGACCGCTTTTTTCGTTGATCATTTTGTTGACTCTTTTGACATCTTCCTTATAGGAATCAAAGATTTTAACGTCAACACATTTGGAATAATCTAATTTAATCATTTCTTATTTTCCTCTGATTCTTTGAGAGTTCTCTCAATCCATATAGGAAGAGATTTTTCGATGGTGTCAAATTCATTCTTTTCAACAATTACCGTGGCTTTTTCTTTGTTGGTGTGCGTGGAATATCTTTCTTCTTCCGGGATATCTTTTATGGACACTCGTAAGAATCCATTTGTGCTATCAATATCGATAACTTTGACCTTTAATTCATCTCCGATAGCCACATGCTTTTCAATGTCTCTAATGAAACCACCAGTGATTTCAGAGATGTGTAAAAGACCATTTACTCCATTATCAAAAGACAAGAAAGCCGCATAAGGTCTAACCTTAGATACTTTGCCAATAATGATGTCTCCAATTTTGATTTGAGAGTTTTTCTCTTCCATAGTAAAAAATATATCACTAAAAGATAAAAAAAGGTAGTCATAAGACAACCTTTATTTACTTGCGAGAAGATTTTGCTTTTTGCTAATCTCTTCATCAAGGGCTAGAGAGTCGATGATAAGTTTTACCATTTTTTCCATCCAAGAGCCTGATGAATAGTCCGCAGGACAAATATAATCGCAACGACCTTCTTGATAAATTTGACGGGCTTTTTCAAGATCTTTTTCTTGATATATAGCAATGGAGTGGCCGTTATTTTTCTTCACTAGTGTCATGCATGGAATATCCGTCATTCCATCTCCGACATAGATGATGTTACGATATGGGATACGATGTTTAACAGTTTTTTGATTGACTCCATCATCATCGGTTACATCGGTCGCCCCTTTAGCAATTCTAAAGAAATATTGCGTTTTTTGGGTGTAGTTAATGGCGAGCTTTGGCCAGATTGGTTCACCTTCTTGGTTATAATAGAATTCACATCCATAAGCATCGGTGAATTCATTAAAAATGGAACAACCTTCTACAATTTCTTTGGTGCCTGATGAGACGAGATAATGTTCAACTTTGAATCCTTTGTCGGCGGCGTAATCATTAATGCGTTTGAACCAAGTGGTAACACCTGGATAATATTTAATGCCTTTGCCGCATTCGTGTAAGAATTCACGAGTGAGTTTAATTCCTTTTTGTTTGGCTTGATAAATCATCATGTACATATATGAAAGAATTCTTTCAACACCGTTCTCTTTGGAGAATTCTCCAGTTGCCCCCCAGAATTGATCTGGAGTCATATCGAGAGCAGGGATAAAAGCATAGTTTTGCATGTCCGTAGTTGATAGAGTTTTATCAAAGTCATACATGATAGCAATAATTTTTTCTTTTGGCATATATTTACCTCAAAAATATATTATCACAAAGCGATAATATTTTCAAAGAAAGAGCGTATTTTATGGGTTAAATATCTTATTTCTTTATTTTTGGAAAAGTGCTATCTTTAAGTCATGGAAGTTTATCAAATAATCCTTATCGTCTTAGCGAGTATTCTCGGGCTATATCTTCTCTTATTGATTATTAACATGATTTTTGTGGGTTCATTCTCCTCAATCATGAAAAAACATAAGAAGACTTTAACCATCATTTTAAACGCAAATCATGACGCAATTACGCAGCTAATCAATCTCCTAAACGAAAAAAATATACCAATTTCCGACGAAATATTAGAGAAATATCGTGGTTTTGACCTTAAAGATTTCAAACAAATAGGTGGGCCATCATATACGGAAACCAAGAATAATTTATCCTATTTAAGAGATTCTTTAATCACTCAATGTTCTTCTAATGATGAACTTAAAGACAACGAAGATTTCTTAGAGATCAAAGGGAGTTTGGATGAATTATCTCTCAATTATCGGAGCTGTGTCATCATGTATAACGCTGATGTTCTCGGCTATAATTATTGGATTAGATTCCTTCCTTGTCGATTTATCTTCCTCATGTTTGAAGTTAAAAAGAAAGACCTCATTATTTAAGAGGTCTTTTTTCTTTATGTCTTTTCCTAAATAAGGTATAATTTAATCGTCTAAAAAAGGAGATGTATATGAAACAAGAAACCAACCTTAAATTTGAAGATTATCCTTTTAAAGTCCCAACATTAAAAAGAGTTCAAAATAAACTTGAAGGTTTTGTTAAAGAACTTAAAGAATGTGGCTCTGAAAGAACAGCTTCATTAGTGATTAAACACCATAATAAATATATGGATGAACTTTCCACAGAGATTTCTTTAATCAATGTTCTTTATTCTATCGATACAAGAAATAAGGCTTATAAGAACGCTGTGGACCGTATCAATGAATTAATGCCCATGATTCAAAATTATGAGATTCAATTCATCAAAGTCCTCACCAAAGCAAGATATAGAAAAGACTTAGAAAAAACCTTTGGGAAATATGTCTTTAAGAAATGGGATAACTCCCTCAAGACATTCGACGAAAAGATTATCCCTGAATTAATTGAAGAGAATAAACTCACTTCTAAATACGACGAAGTCATGGGTGGAGCATTAATCGATTTCAAAGGAGAAAAACTTAACCTTTCTCAACTTGGTAAATATATGCAAGATGCTGATCGTCAAACGAGAAAAGAAGCTTCTCAAGCGATGGATAAATGGCTTGAAGAGCATGATGCTGAACTTGGCGAAATCTATGACAAACTTGTCCATCTTAGAGATCAAATCGCTAAAAAACTTGGATTCAAAAATTATGTTGAATTAGGTTATCTCAATATGGGAAGAACTGACTGGAACGCCAAAGATGTAAAAAAATATCGTGAACAAATTGCGGATGTCGTTGTTCCTCTTGCTCAAAAATTATACAAACAACAAATCAAACGTATCGGTGTTAAACACCCACAAAATTATGACTACGCTTTAATGTTTGCTAGTGGTAATCCAAAACCAGCAGGTGATAGTGCATATCTTGTCAAAACCGCGAAAGAAATGTATGAAGATATGTCCAAAGAAACTGGTGTCTTCTTCAACAAAATGCTCGATCTCCACATGATGGATTTAGAAGCCAAAGCCGGAAAAGCTCCTGGTGGATATCAAACTGAATTCCCACTTTATAAGATGCCATTCGTCTTTGCGAACTTTAATGGTACCCAAGGTGATGTCAATGTTTTAACACATGAAATTGGACACGCCTTTGAATCTTATCTTTCTAATCTTTCTATTAAGATTCCCGAACTTAGATCTTTATGTATGGAAATTGCTGAAATTCACTCAATGTCGATGGAATTCTTTGCCTGGCCATATATGTCTAAATTCTTTGGCCAAGATGATGAAAAATATAGATATGCCCATCTAGTGGACGCTATTCAATTCCTTCCTTATGGAGCGACCGTTGATGAATTCCAACACTGGGTCTACGAGCATCCAAATGCTTCCCATGAAGATAGATGTAAGAAGTGGAAAGAACTCGAAGGAAAATACAC
>CAJOQN010000027.1 GCA_905236535.1 uncultured Bacilli bacterium | reverse complement strand
CTAAGAGCCGTTATTAACTCTCCAAAGATTATCATCGCTGATGAACCCACTGGGGCGCTCGATTCTTTAAATAGCAAGAAGACGATGTCTCTTTTAAAAGAGATTTCTAGAAACACTTTAGTGATTATGGTCTCTCATAACTTAGAACTTGTTAATGAATATTCCGATGTCATTTTAAAGATTAAGGATGGTTGCTTATGTGATGTAGTTCAAAAAGAAGAGACAAAAGGAGAAGTGGTTTTAAACAATAACAAAAAACCTTTCTTATCCAAGAATAGTTGGGTGGAAAAACAAGGGATTAAAATCTTTAAAAGAAAGACCACAAAAAATATTGTGTCTATCATCTCTTTATCTTTTGGATTAATCCTTTCTATTCTTTCGATAGGTTTTAAAAATGGGAGCACGGAGGCCACTATTAAGACTTCATATCGTCAACTTGATTATGGGGTGATGAGTGTTTCTCATGAGGAAACTAAAGAGGTCAAAGGAAGTAAAATCTCTCTCATTCAAGAGAAGTGCCCCTCCCAAAATGAAATAAGATATTTAAAAGAAGAATACCCTGAGCTAATATTCACCCCTAATCTTTCCTATTTCTTTCCAAGAGATATCTCACTTTCAATAAATGAGGAAGCAATTGAGAATATTTCCTACACACCCATTTACCAATTTTCTGATGAATTTATTGACAAAACCCTCTTATTTTTAGGAAAAACACCAAAAAACAAACAAGAAGTTTTAATCAATAAAAATGCCTATAATCTTTTTAAAAAGAAGAATCTTGAGCCTTTAAATCTCATTATAGATATCAAAAGTGTCAAAGAATTAGTGTTTCTCACCGGTAAAGAAGAACGAGAAAGCATCACTGATTATTTTATCTATGAGGATAGTGTATCAATTGTCGGAGTGGTGGACGACTTCTCGTTTTTATCCACTCCTAAAATCTATTATTCATATTTTCATTCCTTGGATGTGATTGAGAATTCAATCTTTCAAAATTTATCTACTTATTTAGGAGAAGAGATTACTTATTATGATTATCTTTTTATGTGCTCAGATGATAGCCCTATTAAATCTTATTCTTATTATGCCTTTAAAGAGAATTATCTAAACCCTGAAGATAATCTAAAATACACCTCTAAACGAAATGATAATCTTGTCTTTTCTTCAATGGGCTTAGAAAGAAAAGATGCATGTTTATCCTTGATTGATATCTCCACAACGGGGATGAGTGTTTTTTCTTTTATCTCCATCATTGGGACCATGCTCATCGTGGGGATTCTTTCATTTTCTTCTTATATGGAAGACAAAAAAGATATCGCTATTATGTTTTCCTTAGGAAGTAAGAGTGACGACATTATATCAATATATTTAATTAATAATTTATTAATCTCCCTTATTTCGATGATTGTGGCTTTTTTATCCACTCCAATCTTAGAGAAATTAATTAACAATATTCTTTCAAGGATATGTGGGATATCAAACATGATTAATATTCCTTTTATGTCTTATTTAAATCGTCCATTCTTTCTTCCAATCATCATTGTTTTGATATTGATTATCATCATCTTTTTGGTGACCTATTTCACCATAAGTGGATCGAACCATATTTCTTTAAAGGAGGTTTTAAAAAGTGAATGATTAACTGTAAACATTTAACAAAGCAATTTGATAACAAAATCATTATCCATGACTTCTCTTTTGACTTTCCAAAAAGAGGATTAATCGCTCTGGTCGGGCCATCAGGATGTGGAAAATCTACGTTGTTGAATATCATCTCAGGCCTCCTTAAACCAGAGGGAGGAGAAGTTCTCCATAACCAAAACGATCTTTATTCTTTAAGCGATTCCAAATTATCTTTTTATCGTTTGAAACATTTCGGATTTGTCTTTCAAGATTTTAAGCTCTTTGAATCTGAATCAATTATTAACAATGTTTCCTTGCCGCTTGAATCATTAACCAATATCTCAAAAAAAGAAAAGATTAGGAGATGCGAGGATTTATTATATCTAACTGGCATTAATGAGATTAAAAATCAAAAGATCTCAAAATTAAGTGGAGGAGAAAAGCAAAGAGTGGCGATTTGCCGCGCGCTTATTAATAACCCCGATGTTATATTCGCGGATGAACCGACGGGCTCTCTTGATGAAAACAACGCTCATCAAGTGATGGAGATTTTAAGGAAAGTCTCCACGAATTCTTTAGTCATTGTGGTATCACATGATTTGTCGCTTATGAAAGAATTTGCGAATCAAATCATCTATTTGGAAGATGGAAAGATTGTTGATGTTGAGAATTTAAAAGAAACAGGAGATAAAGAATATCTTCCGATTAAACAAGGAAAGCAAAGATTAAAAAAGATTTCTATTCCTTCTTCATTCTTATTTCACCATTCATATTCAAAGATGAAAGGAAAACCGTGGAGAAATCTCATCTGTAACTTCACTATGTCGCTTTCTTTAGTGGGTGTTGGAGTAGCGATATCATTAACTTCCATCATCTCCAACAACATCAAAAGCGCATATGGGGCGATGATGGGGGAGAATCGCATTTTAATAAATAATAAAAACACCTCTATTGAAAAATATGGAGTTTATTCTATTGAGGATAACGAGGCTCATGATATTTATGAGTCTTATCAAGCTGATTTAGATGGAGTGGGGATTATCTATCATAACGACTTTGAAAACATGTTCCCAAACGCCAATGAATTTCATCTTTTGAGCAACGGAAAAAACATCTATTTGGATTCTTTGAGTGTGAGAGATATCAATGAATTTTATTATCTCCCTGATTATACAAAAACTTTTTATCCATCGAGACCTCAAAGCATGAATAATGACGAAATTGTGTTAGGTTTAACCATCCAAATGATTGAGGACATTTGCTTTCATTTAAACATTCAAAGAGGAGTAACCTCTCTCAGCAATTATTTAACTTTTAACACGATTGATGTGGTTTTAGAAGTTGAAAACGTTGATTGGGGTTATTATACCGAGTCCATCTTTGCTTTGAAGGCTTTTTCATTAGAAAAGAATTCCTGCATTTATCATATGAATCTCGATTTTAATTCATCTGTTTTTGAAATAGAGATGGGTCTACCCACGACTTCATTTATAAGTGGAACTCCCTTTTATCCATGGTCTTTAAAAAAGATTTAT
>CAJOQN010000026.1 GCA_905236535.1 uncultured Bacilli bacterium | reverse complement strand
TAATTCCTTGAGAGACATTCGGAGCAAATTAAAAGAACTTTGTTTTTCATTTATTGACACCCTATATTAAGTATGCTGTAAAAATTAAATCACTGCGATAGATACTTGTCAAGATAAATAAGAAAAAAGTGACTATTGAGTCACTCTCATTAACTAATAATATTTCTCTTTTTGAGAAGATAGAAAATTGAAATTGTGGTCATTCCAAAGATGGCGATAGAGACGATTAATCCAAGAGTCACATCTTGAGAGAGGAAGGAGTTCGCTCCATTGGAGTTTTCTTTGTTATCTTCAAAATATTTAGAGAGATAATTCATCGTTTCACCAATCTTGGTGTCCGCTTTATCTTTATAAGCATCAACATAAGTTTTATCTTTGGCCCCTAAAGCATCATACATTGCTTTAAGAGTCATAAAACCATCTTTTCCGATTGAACAAACATCAAATTCAGCAGTGGGTCGAATGTTTGTGTTCCAATAATTGATAAAGCCTTCATCGCATTGATAATAATATACCGGGATTGAGGTTAGAATATTATGAGAAATCCACTCCGCTTCTGAACCTGTGTAATTGATTTGAGTAATGTTGTTAGAGAAGGCTCCACTTGTGAAATTCGTAATGCCATTAGAGATTAAAAGCACGATATTATGATCAACACTAGAAAAGATATTATCCGCGATTTCAGAGACGATAACATTATCATCATATTCATGATAAATACGATATTCGTTCAATGTTAAATCGCTTAAACCTGTCACTTTATAAGTGCTATCTTCTTTAACTTCTAATGTTAAATATCCCTCATTTTCATGAAAAAAAGCACTGTTTTGCGGATTATTTTCAAAAAATTGAGGAATTATTAAAAGTGATAACAAAGATAAAAACAAAGCTTTCATAAACTGTATTTAAAGAATTAAAGAGGTTCCGGTTGCGCCAGCATTTCCTCCAGCATGTTGAGCCACAGAGCTTACTGGACCACCGCTGGTGATGACAACAATGGCAAAAACAATCATCGCGACGACAAGAATCGCAGCGATAATGATAAAAGTTAAAGGAAGTTCGATGTGTCCTTTTTGTTCTGGTTCTAAACCAGATTCATCGACCTTAAGTTCACTAGTGGGAGTGAGGCCTTCCTTTTTCGCTTCTTCTTCTAATTTTTGGTTTCTTGTTTTAAACATTTAATTCACCAACTGCCTTTTGAACAACTTCATAATAACAAAAATCAAATAACAATTATAAGGGATGTTAAAAAACATAATAACTCCTTGGCTTATCAAAATGGCTAAAAACATATTAAAGCCAAAGGCCCACGCTTTCATCAATGATCCAAATAAGAAATTAATAAATATTTCACAAAGGAAGATAATAAAAGATAATTGATAGACATTGAATGGAAGTTCATCAGTGTTCATCTTCTTATCTAAAATAAGGTTCGTGATGATAGTCACAATCACTAATAACGCTGTGACGCTTGGAATTAATATCCTTTGATAGAGTTCAAAAGAATAAGTTTGACCATATAACGTTAGTGATTTGTTTAAGGCAAAGAAAACGGATAAACCTATCAAAATTACGCCAAAGACAACATATTCCACGACCATCATCAAATTTTTGTTTTTGAGAGATCTCACTAAGAGATAGATGAAATAAGGGACTAGGCCTAATAAAGCATAAGTTAAAGTGATTTGAGGGAACCACCCAAACGCACTCGCGTCAAAGATGAAATATCCTAAGATATCCGCACTTATCCCAATAATCATCCCATATAAAGGCCCAAAAGCAATCGAAGAAAAGACGATTAAAGCGATGCTCCCAAAAGAGATTCTCACGAAAGGGATTAAAGCGATATAGTTAACCGCGAAAACCTTATTAAAAAGCATGACTAAGACAATCATGATTCCAGAGAAACAGATCTTTTTGGTCGTGCTTAAATTAAATGGTGTCTGGTTTAAAATCTTTAAAAACATATTCCCCTTTATCAAACTCATCTTTCACTAAATAGGCAAAGGCTAAAGAACCACAAATAAGAACTGTATCATTTGGATTATTATCAAGCAAATCTTGGATTAAAGCCTGATGGTCTTCATTAAATTTATATTCCTCTAAATAGAGGAAATAATCTCCTTCTTCTCTCGCTCGTAAATGGTCAAAAGAAGTGAGGATTAAATCTTTAGAAAGGATGCTTAATTCCGGAAGCATAATATTGATGTTTTTATCTTTAAAACAAGCAAAAACAATATGAACATTTCCTCTTTGAATACATTCCACTTCATTGACCAGTTGATGGATAGCTTCTGGATTATGACCTCCATCGATGATGACAAGTGGATTCTTATCAATAACATTCATTCTTCCACTTAGATACATATTATTTAAGCCGTGACGAATATTTTCTTCATTGACGGGAAATTTATCTTTGATAATGCTAACCGCACTTAAAGCAAAACAAGCATCCCTCAAAGAATATCTCGCTGGAGTGTTAATTCTTAAATTTTCATATTGTCTGGTTGAGAAGGTGTAACCAAAATCAGCATATTTTTCAAAACTATAATTCTCACTTTGATAGATTGGAGAGTTGTTTTCTTTGGCGACATTCGCGATAACATTTAAGGCGTCATCTCTTAAATCAAAGGGGATTAAAACCGGAACTTCTCTTTTAATAATTCCCGCTTTATGAAGAGCGATTTCCCCCACGGTTTTTCCTAAGGCATTCGTATGCTCTAAAGAAATGGAGGTAATGATCGATAAAATTGGAGTGGCGATATTTGTGGCATCAATTTCTCCCCCCATTCCGCATTCAATGACGCAGATATCACATTTCTCTTTTTTAAAATATGTATAGGCCACGAATGTTTCAATTTCAAAGCCGCTTAAATCGTATTTTTCAATCAATTTCTTATTATCATTTATAATATTAAGAAAATCATTTTCATTGATAAGTTTTCCATCAACTTCAATTAATTGACATGGATCATTGTAACACGGGGACATAAATAGTCCGACTTTATATCCGGCATCTTTTAATATTTCATAGATATATTTACAAGTAGATCCCTTTCCGTTTGTCCCCGCAACATGAATAAAGGGGATATCAAAAGAGAAACGAATTTTGTCTAAGAATGAATCAAATTCGTCTCTTTCATAGATATCTCTATTTCTTTCTTGAAGATAACTTTTTAATTCCATTAGAAATTCTTACTCGCTTTCTTCATCGCGATTTCGTCATCTCTCTTCTTTTCGCTTTCTCTTTTGTCGTAAAGCTTTTTACCTTTCGCTAAAGCGATTTCCACTTTTGCTTTTCCATTACGGAAATAGACTCTGGTAGGGACCACGGTGAAACCTTGTAATTTAATCTTGTTTTGAAAATCTCTAATCTCCTTTTTATGTAATAAAAGTTTTCTAGTTCTAAAAGGGTCATGATTAAAGATGTTGGCCTCTTTATAATGAGGGATATGCATATTAATAATCTCTGCTTCATCGTTTCTAAAGACAATATAGGAGTCGGTGATGTTGCAAGAATTTTTTCTTAAAGATTTAATTTCCGTACCCAAAAGAGAAATCCCACATTCAAGGTGATCGCTAAGAAAATAATTGAATCCCGCTTTACGGTTCGTGGCGATAATTTTAATACCACTATTCTTGCTTGTTTTCATATGCCAAGATATCATATCACAATCAAAAAATATTATTAATCATAATAATGAAAAACAAGGGTCTTTTTGCCCTTGTCTTCAATTTGTGGTGCACGATAAAGTAATTTTTTCGTATGAGTGTTTGTTATCGTTTGGATGTCGCTCTAACCCAATTATTGTTATTGCGCCAGGAGGATAATAGACCCAAAAAATCCTTCCAGCCGTGGTGTGTTGTTTTCTAAATAAGATTCCCATACTTTCTGTCCATATCGTTGAGATAAAACTTCAATCTCATGAGGATGTAAACTGTTGTGTTTTGGGTTATTTTGTAATAAAGAAATACTCTTATTTAATTTCTTAAGAAATAACTTTTCGCCTTTCTTTGCTAGACCTTTATTGACTTTTTCATTAAGTGATATTCAGAAATCCCTTATTTCAGGGATTCCAAAATAGATATCAAAAATCATTTCACTTTAACAGGTCCGTAAACAATACCTTTTTTGACGTTATCCATTGATTTATCCATATCATCCAATGTTTTTTTGGAAACAACAAAAGGATCCACTAATTCGCGTGGTTCTAAAATGACAACACCATTTTCCTTTTCGACAACGTGATAATACTCATATTTCGGATTCCTAATCGTGATTCTTTTTTTGGAATCCAATCTAGCATCATATGTTTTTAAAACCGCTTCCATAAAAGCACCTCAGTGGGATATCCCACAAATATTCTAACAAAAATAAAAACCCTTAACAATAATTAAGGGCATCTTTTTTTAAAATTTATTTTATTTATGATAAAGCATGAAATCTTTGATATAACGAGCTTTTTCCATTCTTCCTTGAAGCTGATAAATGTTATACCAAGCTTCTAATGAATCAAGCCGAAGTTTGACACCATCAAGCATCATTTCTTCTACATTCTCATTTTTAAATGAGCAATCATAATCTTTTCCATAAGATGATAATGTTAATCCGGAAACAACATCGATATCTAAGCCTTCAAAAGTGAATTCGTCAAACACCTTGCTGGCGTTGCTCTTTTCTGATTTATGGTATTCAGCCCCTAATTCGATTAAGGCTTCTTTCGCTTTTAAAGTATCCTCTAATAGGACCACTAAATCTAAATCATTAAATTCAAAGACGATTCCTTTTAAATATAAAAGTGTGGATCCACCAATCGCCCATCTCACTTCTTTTTCATTTAAAGCATTAGCGATTTTCTTAATTGTTTCTAAACGAACATCATTCATCATATTGTTCCTCCTATTTAAGAACATTTTTAAAATCATCAAGTAGATGTAAGGTATCAAGTATTTTCACTAAAGAATAAAAAGAAATATCTCCAGTTCTTTCAAATCTTTTAATACTTCCCAAGGACACTCCAGAGAGATACCAAAGTTGCTCTTGAGAAATCTTTTTCTTTCTTCGATAAGCTCTTATCTTAAGAGCGAATTCTTTCGTGTAGTTATGCATAACAAGTTATATATATTATACAACTGGTTAATATGTTATCTACTATTTTATGAAATAATATAATTATATTATCTTTCTACAAATTCAATATTCGCATCAAAGATATTTTGGCCTTCGACATCCCCGCTTATAAATTCATTTAATTGATGGTTGCTACGGATATTAATAATTTGGTCCGCGAGCAACTCTTTGTTGTAATTAATGGTGATATGTTTGACACGATATTTTTTATAAAATTCAAAATCATGAGTGTCCATAATGTATTCAACATATTTTGTGTTATTTAAATGAGCGTTTAAGTCGACATCAGAATAGCGAACTTTTCTTGATTCAACAAGTTCACTTTCTGCACTTTGAACTTTATTGGGGAGTGGCTCTTCTCCTTCATATTTTTCAAAAGGCAAAACCATATCTTTAAAGGGGTCTATAACAATATGATGAGTGGCTCTATCTAAGATAACCCACGATGATGAGGCCTTAATTAAAACATTACCTTTTTCATCGGTGACTTTAAAAAGACGAGGAAGCACTAGTCGTTGACCTTCTCCAGGATAGGTATAAACAATAATTTTTTGAAAATAGGAAGGCATCTTATTGATCGAAACTGAATATCGAGTAATAACCCAAAACATTCCGTTATTTAAAACTTTGCTCTGACCCACTCCTAAAAGTTCAGCGTGTTCAGTCGCTGCATCTTGAAGATATCTAAATAAAGAAGAAAGCTTAAGTTCACTTAAGCCATCAACATCACTAGTTTCGATTAAATATTCTTTTTTAAACATAATTATTTCTTAATCAAAATTAATTCAGGTTTAGGAAGGGCTACTTTGTGGTCAGCAGGAATAGATTCCACGATATAGACATTTGAGCCGATAATCACATTATTACCAATAACCACATCGCCACCTAAGATCGATGCTCCGGAATAAATGGTGACATTATTCCCAATGGTGGGGTGTCTTTTTTGGCCTTTAAGTCTAGAACCCTTACTTAGGGAGGACGCTCCTAAAGTCACACCTTGATATATTTTAACTCTATTACCAATAATGCTGGTTTCACCAATGACGATGCCAGTCCCGTGGTCAATAAAAAATGGACAGCCAATAGTTGCGGCTGGATGAATATCAATACCCGTCAAGAAATGAGCGTGTTCCGAGATGACACGAGCGATAAATCTCATCTCCATTTTCACTAATAAGTTGGAAAGACGATAATATTGGATTGCTTTATATCCTGGGTAGGCAAAAACAATTTCTTCTTCGTTGTCCGCGGCAGGATCGCTTTCCATAAAAAACGCTAAATCTTTTCTTAAATCAGAAGCGATACGAGGAAGAGAGGAGAAGAATTTATCTTCTTTTTCTTTATCATCGCTTATCGCCTCTTTAAAAAGAGGACGAACTTCGCTTTCATAAAGACAATCATTTAATAAATCGACAACTTTTCCAATGAAGTTAATAATCGATTCTGTGCATAAGGTTTTCGCCATTATTTATTTCTCCTATCAAAATAAGATTTTATACGATTCATTCCATCTTTTACATTAGATAAAGATGTTCCGACATTAATTCTGACAAAACCTTCACCATCTGGACCATATTTTCTTCCAGAAGCAAGAAGTAAACCGGTTTCTTTAACCAGTTCTTCCACGAATTGGTCACTGCTTTGAATATATTCTCCTAAATCCACCCACATAAGATAAGTGGCTTCACCTTTAATAACTGTGGCTTTTGGGTAATTTCTTTCAAAGAAGTCATAGACATATTCCTTGTTGTTTTGAATATATTGATTCAGTTCATCAACATATTCTTCTCCATATTTAAAGGCGGCAATGACAGGATCGATAGCGAAGAAATTAGGCTCCGCGACTTCATCATTATTTAGTCCTCTATCAATGTATTTTCTTAGTGCTTCATTTGGAATGACAACACACGCACATTGAAGCCCACTCATGTTAAAGACTTTTGCAGCAGAGATACATGTGATAAGGATATCTTTGCTTTGAGGAGCCGCTAAAAGGAAAGGATTATAAGAACAGCCAGGTTTTACAATGTCACAATGAATCTCATCAGAAAGAATTTTCACATTATGTTTTAAAGCAAGGTTAGCAACTTTATTAATCTCTTCTTTATTCCATATTTTTCCAATTGGATTATGGGGATTACAAAAGATCATTAATTCAGTATGAGGATCACTCATTTTTAACTCTAAATCCTCAAAATCTATGGCAAAAGCGCCATTTTTATAGATTATTTTAGATTCCACTGCTTTTCTTTTGTTGTTGAGAATAGAGTTATAGAAGGTGTTATAAATGGGCTCTAACATCAAGACATTATCGCCTTCTTTAGTGATTCTTCTAACGATGGAAGAGATGGCAGGAATCACCCCACTAGAATAAATCATCCATTCTCTTTCAAAATGAATGTTATGTCTTTTCTCCCACCACGATTGGAACGCTAAATAATATTCTTCAGGGATAAATGTATATCCAAAACTTCCAATATTCACTCTTTTTAAAAGAGCATTTTTAATTTCGGGAAGAACTTCAAAATCCATGTCCGCCACAAACATTGGAAGAGTGTTTTCCGGAAGATGAGTATCCCATTTATAAGAATGGGTGTTTCTTCTATCCGTCGTTTTATCAAAATTATATTTATTCATCTTCCACCTCTATTGTGGTCTTGCTTGGATCGATATATTTTTCATCAAGAATAATCTCTCCAATTTTTTTAGCTTTAATTCTTCCAGAGATTGGATTTTTCACCGAATCGATGCTCGAGCAAATATCAGCGTCAACATTTTCACAAAGTTCAAAACAAAGATTGGTATTCAACAATTTGCAATTCACCAACTTGATGTTTTTCATATAGCACATCCCTTGAGTGGAATCGATCGTGCAGTTGATAAAGGTCACATTCTTAGAATTCCATCCGAGATATTCACCGACGATGATAGAATCATAGACAATGACGTTTTCACAGTTCCAAAAAGAATCTTTAGAATCCATCTTAGCGTCATGAATCTCGATATCTTTTCCCCCATCGAAAGCGTAGTTCCCAATAAGGTTAAAATGATTGATTTTAACTTTCTTACAATTAAGTCCGAAATAATCCCCTGTTGCCGAGACATCTTGAAGTTCAATATCTTCACAGTTCCATAATGTCTCTTGAGCGTTAGGAAGATTACAATTAATCAATTTGATACCGCTAGATTTTCTAAAGATTTTAGGTGCGGAGATATGACAGTTATTCATGGTGATATTATGAGTATACCAAATCCCGCTTCTCGCGGTCTCTAAAAGAGCGGTGTCGTTACAAACGACATCATGACAATACCAAAGAGGATATTTCCATTTGAAGATACAGTGATTAAGAATAAGATTACGACTTTCTTTTAAAGGCGATTCTCCATCCATAAAAGTTGAATCATCAATAATCGCATCTCTTGTGTCATATAAGGCTCTTTCGCCCACGAATAAACCTTGTTTAATTTTTTTCATGTTTAGCAAATATTGTATGATATTTTAAGATAATATACAAATGAAACACCCCCTTAAACGAAGGAGGTGTATCATAAAAAGAATTTTTTTCTTTATATTTCAGTTGCTTCAAAAAAAGAATTACAAATACAAAAAATCTCGTTTGTGGTTTGATAAGAGGTGCTTAAATAAAAAAGCTGGTAGGAATCTATGTTTCCAAAAGCATCAGATGCAATACAAAACACAACTTCTTGCCCCCCCAAAAAACTAGTATGACGCTCGAACATACAATAAATTGCATTATCTGAAACCACTCTGCAATAGCTGGGCTCAAAAGTCCATTTCTCTAGAAGATTCGTAATTGAGGAATCTAGAGATTCTATCTTCAATTCTAAGGTAACGGTTAAGAACTGCATTTCATATTTATTATTTTTCGTTTTATGAAATCTTCCAAAAGGGCTTTGAATATTGCTAAACGGGTCAGAGGAATCTATTGCTTCTAACTTTCCAGATGTGGCATCAAACAAAAATTGTGTAGAAACGTTTTGGATGTTTGTTAGCCTGATAACGTTGTTAAAAAGGGGGTCTGCTTTAAATCTTCCTGGTATGGTTAATAAAGTCCTGGTTGGCGTAAATGACCAATCTGACGCAAATAAGGTAGTAAAAGTATTATTATTTATTGTGAACGAGTTGCAAAATAGTATCTCGTTTTTGGAGACAAGAAGTGGGCCATAATCGTATTTTAAACCAAATGATTCTGGTTCGTGACATATCAATCCATCAGGATAGTGTATAGAGCTTGCTTCATGCTCATAGAAGGCACAAAATGAGCCTTGAGACATAATTTCAAAATCTTTTTGAAGAAGTGGCTTTTCATATAATTTAATGCCGAGGTTAATAAAGAACACAGAATAAAAGAAAACAATAAATGAAAAGATGTTTGTCACAATAATTAAAAAAGGGAGCAGCGATAAAAATGCCTTTCTTTTGCTGATTGGTTTAACATCGATTGGAGTTTTCTTAGTTGTTCTTCTCAAAATCATTCCCCCAATCATAAATATTCAAAATAGGGTTGAAAGATGAGCTTGTAGACCATAAGAATGTCTTTGTCTTCATTATAATGAACCT
>CAJOQN010000025.1 GCA_905236535.1 uncultured Bacilli bacterium | reverse complement strand
TATCGTCACTCGTCCATTTACTTTTGAAGGTCGTCGTAGAATTATTAATTCTATCGATGGCTTAAATAGCTTAAAAGCTAATGTCGACGCCATTATTGTCGTCTCTAATGATAAATTATTGATGATGAGTGGAAACGCTCCTATCGGTTCGGCCTTTAATGAATCCGATAATGTCTTAGCCCAATCTGTTAAGACCGTTGTCAACCTCATCCTCTTACCCGCCGTCATCAACCTTGATTTTGCTGATGTGCAAAGCACCTTAGCGGAATCTGGTGTCGCCTTAATCGGCTTTGGCTTAGGAACTGGTCCAAACAAAGCCAAAGATGCCGCTAGCGCGGCTATCAACTCGCCGTTATTAGAGGCCTCTATTACCGGTGCTAGAAAGGCTATCGTGGCCATTACTTGTGGTACACAAGTATCCTTATTTGAAG
The DNA here is from genome assembly GCA_905236535.1 of uncultured Bacilli bacterium. Taxonomy (GTDB): domain Bacteria; phylum Bacillota_I; class Bacilli_A; order RFN20; family CAG-826; genus RGIG3315. The sequence goes on along the minus strand of CAJOQN010000025.1, from coordinate 6,293 downwards.
CCCAAGAAACCGTCAATCGTTTAATCGATGCTGCTGGACATGATATCGATATTAAATTTGGTATTTCCATCAATGATCAACTCAGCGATGAAATCTTAGTTAGTGTCATCGCTAGTGATTTTGAAAACGATATCGATTTCTCGGAAACTCAAGCTTATAACCCAACTCCTGAAACTAGACCACAATCTGTTTTAAACAATGTGAATGAAGAAAAGAAAGAGGAAGAAAATAAGCCAGAAGTCAATCAAGATGATTCATCCACTGATGATATTCTTCCAAATTTCTTAAAGAATTTATCAAAATAAATTGAAAAAGACGAATATGAGAAACGCCAAGAAGAAATTCCTTAACCTTTTGCTCATTTCCTTAACATTCTCTCTTTTAGCCTCTTGTCAAAAACCTAAACCTATCGATCGTGATAGTGAGTCTGAAAGCGAGTTTATTTCAGAATCCGAAGGCGAATCGACATCTGAATCTGAAGGGACAAGCGAATCTGAAAGCGAACAAGATTCTGAACAAACAAGCGAAGTTCCTTCTGAAACCGACTATGGATATAATTATTACAATAATTATTATGGTGAACTCACCTGGAATAATGGTGAAGATTTAAAAAATAAACTCCATGCGATTATTTCTAGTGGAATCACTAAACTTAAATACGATGGAAACTGGGCCACAAATCAAAATGCTGACCAAGCCTTAGATGATTTTGAAATGGTGGACGTTATCTATTCAAATGATAATGATTATAAAACTAATACCTATAACAGCGGTAAAGGATGGCAAAGAGAGCACGCGTACGCCGCATCTTTGATGACTGGTTTTAGCTCTAGTGATGCCGTTAATGTCAAAGGGCGTGCGACCGATTTCCATAATTTATTTGCCTCGAGCAATTCTGGTAACACGTCTAGAGGCAATAAGAATTTTGGAAACGCTATCGATACTGGCGATAACAACTACCAAGATTTTGGACATTACAAATGTGATAATCGTAACTTTGAACCAATCGATTCCGATAAAGGAAAAGTGACACGCGCTATTTTCTATATGTGCGTTATGTATAACACCACTGAAGAAGCTAATGTCCCCGTCACTCTTACTTATTCAGAAGCCGATAAAGAAACATATGGAAAATCTACAGCCACCGTTTATATCCCAGTTACTTATAAGCCTCTTGAAGTCGTGGAAGAATATGTCTCTTTCTCAAAATACACCTATACCCAATGGTATTATAAAGAAATTAAAGAAAGCGGGATTGTTAATCCCGAAAAAACCGCGATTCTTAATGACGCCATTGAAACATATGGCGAAGGAGCGGAAGGATATTCCGCCTACACCACGGCGAACTGTCAATATAAGATTGGTAACCTTTCAACTTTGTTGAATTGGAACAATCAAACCGTTGATTATCTTGAATACCAACATAATGAATTCGTCTATAGTGGTGAAAATCAACAAGGAAACCGCAACCCATTCGTTGATTATCCTGAATTAGTGGATTATATCTTTGGAAATAAGAAAAACGAAAGTGGAGACCTCCGTTATCTCAAACCAACATATCTAAATTTGAATATGGATAAAGATGAAATTAACCATTACGCTATTCAAAGTGCTAAAAGAGAATATGATGAAGGAGCGACTTTCTCTAAAACTGATTACACCATCGTCGGGGTTAAGAATAACCTTTCAACGATCGCTCCCACATATTCTGATAGCACCCCTGATTACACATTCACAAAATCGGATGCCGAAGCGGGAAGTAAAAAATTAGTCATCAACACCCCAATTAACAACATCAACCTTGATGTCGTGGTTAATAAAGGGAGTTTAGAATCTTGCTCAAACATTTCAATGTTTGTTGGAAGCACAAAAACCGACTTCTCCAATGGTGGTAACGTCAATAAAAACGGAGTCGATTGGAAAGTTAGTTGGACCAATGAAAAAGGAGAGATGGGCAGTAACAATAACACTTGGGGGATGGCCTTTGGTGTCGCCAATGGTGGAAAGACAATGCATGAATTAGTCTTTGAAACCACTAGTGAATACACCGTTGATAAAGTTTATTTCAAAGGTAGTTGCGCCGCTAACAAAACCATCAATTATACCATTATGGTGGGGGAAACTATCATCTCTAGTGGTTCTATTACTCGAACCCCACAAACAGTAGGACCAGAAACTGTTGGTGATAATTTCACTTCCTTGACAGGAAAAATCAAATTCATCATCAATGGAACAGGGGCCTCCGAAGGCGCAATTTATGTATATGCCTTAGCCTTTAATCAAGTTAATTAATTTTGGAGTTTACATACATTATGGAATTTAAAGACACATTAATAATGACAAAAACTGATTTTGAGATGAAAGGGAATCTCAATATCAAAGAACCTCTTTTAGTGGACAAATGGAATAAAGACCGCCTCTATGAAGCGATGAATCTCAACCGTAAAGACGCTAAAGAATTTGTTTTACATGATGGCCCACCATACGCTAACGGTGATATGCACTGCGGTCATATGATGAACCGCGTCCTTAAGGATTTTGTCGTCCGCTATAAAAATATGTGCGGTTTTAAGACCCCATTTGTTTTTGGATGGGACACTCATGGTCTCCCCATTGAAAATCAAGTGACAAAATCGGGGGTTAATCGTAAAACGACCCCAGTCGTTGAATTCCGTAAAATATGTGAAGCTTATGCTTTAAAGCAAGTTGAAAAACAAAAAGCCCAAATCCGTCGTTTAGGACTTTTAGGAGATTTTGATAACCCATATCTCACTTTGCAAAAAGATTATGAAGCTCGTCAAATCGAAACATTTTCCCTCATGGCCCTTAAAGGACTTATCTATAAAGGTTTAAAACCAGTTCACTGGTCACCCTCAAGTGAAACCGCTTTAGCGGAAGCAGAAATCGAATATGCGAATGTCGAATCTCATTCCATCTATGTCGCTTTTAAAGTAAGCGATGGCAAAGGATTGTTAGATAATGACACAAGTGTCATTATCTGGACGACCACCCCTTGGACTCTTCCCGGCAATTTAGCGATTTCGGTCCATCCAGATTTCATCTATGGTCTTTATAAGACCAATAAAGGGAAATTCCTCTTCTTAAAAGAATTTAAAGACTCTTTAATGGAAGAACTTGGCTTTGATGAATGTCTCCTCCTTAAAGAATATAAAGGTCAAGATCTTGAAGGAATTAAAACCAAACATCCTTTCTATGATCGTGAATCAATTATTATCTGTGGGGAGCATGTCACCAACGACGCTGGTACGGGATTAGTCCACACCGCTCCGGGATTTGGTTTAGAAGACTATCAAGTTTGTCAAAAATATGGAATTCAACCATATTGTCCAGTCGATAGCAAAGGTTATTTAAGTGATGATACCGGAGAACGACTCAAAGGTTTATTCTATGAGGACGCAAACGCTGTCGTTTTAGATATCCTTAAAGAAAATAATGCACTTTTAAAACATAAAACCTTTATTCACTCCTATCCACACGATTGGAGAACTGGTAAACCTCTCATCTTTAGAGCGACTTCTCAATGGTTCTGTTCCATCGAACCAATCAGAGAGGAATTGCTCGAGGCCATTCACAAGGTGAATTGGTATCCAAAATGGGGTGAAAATAGAATGGTCAACATGATTAAAGATCGTTCTGACTGGTGCATCTCTCGTCAAAGAGCGTGGGGTGTCCCAATTCCTATTATCTACTGTGAAGATGAAACTCCAATCATCGAAAAAGAAGTCTTTGATCACATCATCGCTCTCTTTAAAGAATATGGAAGTAATATTTGGTATGAAAAAGAAGCTAAAGATTTACTGCCACAAGGTTATAAAAACGCTCATTCTCCAAATGGAATCTTCACCAAAGAAAATGACATTATGGATGTCTGGTTTGATAGTGGTTCCTCTTGGAACGGAACATTAAGAGAACGCGATATCAAATATCCAAGTGATCTTTATTTAGAAGGGAGTGACCAATATCGTGGTTGGTTTAACTCTTCTTTGATTGTTTCGTTAGCCTGCTTTGGAAAATCTCCATATCAAAACGTTGTCTCTCATGGTTGGGTTTTAGATGAGCATGGGGAACAAATGCATAAATCAAAAGGTAATGGGGTTGATCCAAACAAAATCGCTAACCAATATGGCGCGGATATCCTCCGTCTCTGGGTCGCGACTGTCGATTATCAACAAGATGTGAGAATCGGAGATACTCTCATCAAACAAGTTGCCGAACAATATCGTAAGATTCGTAATACCTTGAAATTTATCTCTTGGAATCTCGCTGACTTTAAGGTTGAAGAGCAAGTCAACGACTTTGAAAAAGTCGATTTATATATTCTTAAGCGTTTTGAAGACGTTAAGAACGCCTTTATTGCGTCCTTTGATGAATATGACTTCGCCTCCGCGATGTCGCTTCTAATGTCCTTTATGTCCAGCGATTTGTCTTCTTTCTATCTCAATATCGCTAAAGATTCTCTCTACTGCGATAAAAAAGATTCTAAGAGAAGAAAGCAATATCAAACTGTTTTATATATCTTAGGAGAAAATATTCTGAGAATTTTAAATCCAATCCTTCCATTTACCATGGATGAATTAAATATGAATCTTCCGGGAGAAAGAAAAGATAATGTTCAATTATATGATTATCCAAAAGTCTCTCATGATTATGATGATTCTTTAATTAAAGAATATGCTTTATTCAACGAGATTAAAGATATGGTCAATAAAGCTTTGGAAGAAAAAAAGATGGAAGGTCTGGTCAAATCATCTCAAGAAGCGAGTGTCACCTTATTAGTGAATAATGATGAATATGAAAAAGTTTTATCCTCAATGGATGAATCTTTGCTCGAATCAGCTTTAGTGGTTTCTCATCTCGAAGTTAAAAAAGAGGAATCAATCGAAGGCTTAAAGGTCATCGTTAAGCATCACGAAGGACATTATTGTCAAAGATGTCGTAATTATGATGATGAAGCCGTTCAAATGGATGAAGAGACCTGGGTCTGTCATCGCTGCGCGGAGGTTATTAAATAATGAATAAATTCGTTAAAATCTTAAAAGATATCTTTTATTCCTTCCTCTGGATTGGGGTTTTAATCATCATCGCTGACCTTATTTCAAAACAAGTCGTCCTTCATACGATGAAACTTGGCGATAAGATTAATCTTATCGGTGAGTTCTTATTCTTTGAATATAACGTCAATCCAGGAATGGCTTTCGGGATTAATTTCTTAACCGCGGCGAATCCAATCGCTAACCAAATCATCTTTATTTCCATCTCAATCATCGGAGCGGCTTTATTAATCTTTGTGTTGGTCAAACAATATAAGAAGCTTAATGCTCTTGAAAAAGCCTCAATGGGATTAATGATTGCGGGATGTTTAGGCAATTTAGTGGACCGCGCCTTTTATAGCCAAGCTTATTTAAGCAAATTTGATCCTATGATTGAGACGAATGGAGTAGTCGATTTTATCGTCTTAAATTTCGGCTTTGCCTCAATTCCTAATTTCAATATCGCCGATAGCGCTCTTGTCATCGGGACCATTATGTTAATCACGGTCCTCATCATTGAAGAAGTGAAAGATTTCAAACAAAAAAGAAAACTTGAACTCGCGACCGAAGGAAATGAAAAAATCGTTTCTACCGATGAACAAATGATGGAGAATAAAGAAAGCACTGAAGATAAATCTTCAGAAGAAAACAAACCACAAGATGAGAATTAATATTGATTCTAAGATAAACATAAACGGACTAAGACTTGATAAAGCCTTAGTTTTATTATTGAAAGATTATTCGAGAACTTTTATCTTAAATCTGATCGAAGAAGGTCACGTCCTTTTAAATGAGAAAGTCGCTAAAGCTTCAATTAAAGTCAAAGAGGGAGATATCATCGATGTCGATATTCCAGAGGTGAAACCACTGGAAATCAAAAAAGAAAATATCCCTTTAGATATTATTTATGAAGATGAAGATATCTTGATTATCAATAAACCTCAAGGAATAGTGGTCCATCCATCAATTGGACATTATGACGGAACTTTGGTCAATGCGATCATGTATCACACCGAGGATTTAAGTGGGATTAACGGGGTGATGAGACCCGGGATTATCCATCGTATTGATAAAGATACCAGTGGGTTAATCTGTGTCGCGAAAAATGACAACGCTCACAAATTCCTTTCCACCCAGCTTAAAGATCACACGATGCATCGAGAATATCTCGCGTTGGTCAAGGGTGTCATCAAAGAAAATAACGGAGAGATTAATCTCCCGATTGGGCGAGACAAACAAAAC
>CAJOQN010000024.1 GCA_905236535.1 uncultured Bacilli bacterium | reverse complement strand
GGTTTTAAAAATGCCCCCTTAATTATGTAATAGGAAGATTTTTGTGATTTTCGTAAAATAATTTTTATTTTTTATCGAATTTATCTTTTTGCTTTATAATGAAATTCATGGATAAATTAACGAAGTCTCCTAGATTAAATACCCTGTTAAGACAGATGGGAATCTATTCTTTTTATGATGTCGTTTATCATCTTCCGAGAAGATATGATAATTACAATCTCACAAAAGATTATGATTTGGAAGATAAGCAAAGAGTGGTGCTTCTAGGAGACGTTATATCTCTTCCTAAATTAAACAAAGGTTCAAGAGCGTCCTTAATCACTTTTGATTTTATGGATATTAATAAAAAGTTCTTTAGAGTGATAGCTTATAATCGGCCTTACCTTTTAAAGACCTTAAATATTAATGAACGATATACAATTATCGGCTCATATGACAAAAAGAGAAACGAAGTCGATCTCATCAATCTCACCAAAGGAGAGATTGAAAAGGAAAGGGCCTTAAAACCCGTTTATTCACTTCCAAGCGATTATCCTAACCATTTATTCGCCTCATTAGCAAAACGCTCCTTAGAAGAGGTTTCTGGACACATTTATTCTTTAGTGCCGGCCTATTTTAGAAAGAAATATCGTTTAATTGATAAAGAAACCGCTTTAAGGTACGCTCACGAACCAAAGAATTATGAAGAGATTCGGCAATCCCTTCGCCATTTGAAATATGAAGAAGCATTAACTTTCTCTTTAAAGAATCAACTTATTAGAGAAGCAAATAGATCTTTATCCAAGGTAAAAAAAGAACCGATTGGTTTAGATATTTGTGAACCATTTATAAACACTCTTCCCTTTAAACTCACAAATGACCAAAGACAAGCTTGTGAAGAGATTATCGAAGATATGAATCAATCATCTTTGATGTATCGTTTGCTTCAAGGTGATGTTGGAAGTGGAAAGACTTTGGTTTCTTTTATTTGCTTATATGCGAATCATTTAAGAGGAGATCAAGGAGCATTGATGGCTCCTACTGATGCTTTAGCAAGGCAACACTTTGAAAATGCGAAAAAATTATTTGAAGGGACCAAGATTAAAATTGCTCTTTTAGTGGGTTCCACAAAAACCGCAGAAAAAAGAATGATATATGAAGATATAGAAGATGGGACCATTGATATTGTTATTGGGACCCATGCTTTATTTGCAAAAGCGGTTAAATATTCATCATTAGGTTTAGTGGTTATTGATGAACAACATCGATTTGGTGTCAACCAAAGAATTGCCCTTGCTAACAAGGGGGAACATGCGGATATGTTAATGATGTCTGCCACTCCAATCCCTCGTTCATTAGCTTTAACTTTATATGGTGATTTAGAGATTTCAACATTAACTTCTTTTCCTTCCACAAAAAGAGATGTTAAAACCGCGATTGTGGATTCAAACGATGAAAGAATTTACACGATGATAGAACATTCATTAAAGGAAAATAGACAAGTATATATCATTGCTCCTTTAATCGATTATCGTGAAGATGAAAGATATTCAGTTGAACAATTATTTGCGAGATTCGCTTTAAAATATCCAGGAAAAGTTGGACTTTTGCATGGGAAAATGAATATAGAAGATAAAGAAAATGCTTTAAATAGATTCTATTCAGGCGAAGTTCCAATCTTAGTGACTACCTCAGTTATTGAAGTGGGGATTGATGTTAAACCCGCGAATTTGATGGTTATTTATGATGCTTCTAATTTTGGTTTGGCTTCATTGCATCAACTACGTGGTCGTATCGGAAGAGATGGGAGCCATGCGGTGTGTTTATTGACCCACGATGATTTATCAAATGAAGAAGATATCGAAAGATTAAATATACTCGTTAATAGTGAAGATGGCTTTGAAATTGCGGAGGCTGATTTAAAGAATCGTGGACCAGGTGAACTTGCAGGTTTAAAACAATCTGGCATGCCAAATTTTGCCTACTTGAATGTGATTGATGACTTTAAAATTTTTGTGGTGGCAAGAGATGATGCGACTTTTATTTTAAAAAACAAAACCGAACCAGGATTCACTTATTTAGTGGACCGTGTTTCTCGTGAAATAAATGAGGATGATTTAAAGAAGGGTTAATCTCTATCTCTTTTCAAACAATAAAAATTGTTTATAACTTAGATATAATGATAAAATGAATTACCTGGAAAGGTGATTTTTAATGAAAGGAGGAAAAGTATGAATAATATTGAAGAGTTATTTGATCTCATTCACATCAAACCTAAAAAACTTGATTATTACACATTAGCGTTAACTCATCCTTCATATAATGCAGATGCAAACACCAAACATCATGATTATGAAAGATTAGAATTTATGGGCGATGCGGTTTTAGGTTATGTTTGTGCGGATTTAATCTTTAAGATTTATCCAGACATGGATCAAGGACTTATGTCAAAACTTAGAAGCTATCTTGTGAAATCTAAATCTTTAGCGGTTTACGCGAGAAGAATTAATCTTGCTAATTATATTAGAACTGGGCATTCCATCTCTCCAGATAAGATTAATGAATCAGATAAGATTTTAGAAGATGTCTTCGAAGCACTTATTGCCGCGATATATTTAGACCAAGGGATGAGCAGGGTTTATTCTTATATCAAATCATTTCTTTATAACGATATCACGCACGCGAATCTTGATATCTTGACGGATTATAAGACTAAACTTCAAGAAGAAGTTCAGGCTGAATATCGTAATAGTGTGGTCTATAAGACTGTTGATGAACAAGGACCACCTCACAATAAGACATTTACTGTTAGTGTCTCTTTCGACGGAGTGGTTATTGCCTACGGCAAAGGAAAGAGTAAAAAAGAAGCCGAAGAAGCCGCTGCTAAAGCAGCTTTAGAAAAAGGAAGTATGTAATGGGACTTATCTCGTTTTTAAAAAATAAATTTCAAAAGAAAGATAAAACAACTGAAAAGTATGAAAAGGGAATGGAAAAATCCCGTCAAAACTTTTCTAGTAAATTAGTGAATCTTTCTAAGAGATATAAGGCTGTTAACGAATCATATTTTGAAGAATTAGAACAAATCCTTATTGAATCAGATGTTGGTATTTCTTTAACTCTCCAAATCATTGATGAGGTCTTAGAAAAGAGTAAGGAAGAAAAGATTACTGATCCCCAAACGATTAACGAGATTCTTGTTGATAAGATGTTTGTGGGGTATGCTTCCAAAGGCGATATTGTTAACGAAGTAAGATTTCAAGAAGGTAGTCCTACAGTTCTATTAGTAGTGGGTGTTAATGGAGTTGGTAAAACCACGACCATTGCTAAATTAGCAAATCGCTATATCAATCAAGGAAAGAAAGTGATGCTTGTCGCTGGTGATACATTTAGAGCGGGGGCTATTGAGCAACTTACTGTTTGGGCTAATCGATTAAATATTCCAATTGTCACTGGACCTAGTGAAGCAGATCCTGCAAGTGTGGCTTTTGATGGAGTGAGAGAAGCCATAAAACAAAATGTTGATTTAGTAATAGTGGACACCGCGGGAAGACTTCAGACCAAGGCTAACTTAATGGCAGAACTTTCTAAGATTAAACGTGTGATGAGCAAAGAGATTCTTAATGCTCCTCATGAAACATTCTTAGTTATTGATGCGACCACCGGACAAAATGGTGTCGTTCAAGCCAAAGCTTTTGCGGAAGTCACCCCTTTAACAGGTGTTGTTGTTACTAAAATGGATGGGACTTCAAAAGGTGGTATCATCCTTGCAATTAGAGATGAATTAGGAGTGCCGGTTCGCTTTATTGGATTAGGCGAAAAGATGGATGACTTAATGGAATTCGATCTCGATAAATATTTATACGGACTTTGTGTAGCAAATGAATAATTTAGACAATTTAGAAAAAGTGATTTTGATGAATAAACTCCTAAATATTTATGGAGAACTTTTAACCAACACTCAAAAAGAAATTCTTTCTGATTATTATGAGCTTAATCTTTCCATATCAGAGATTAGTGAGAATCGAAATATTTCTCGCGCGGCAGTGGAAGACGCTCTAAAAAAAGGTAATAAAAAGATTGAAAATTTTGAAAATACTCTCCAAATCTCCTATAAAAATAAGAAAGTTTTAGATTTATTGAATCAATTAGAAGATGAGTCTAATGAAAACAAAAGACTCCAATTAATTGATGAAATTAGAAAGGTTATTGAATAATGGCGTTTGAATCATTAACTGATAAATTATCCTCAATTTTTAAAAAGATGAGAGGGCAAGCTCGTCTTACTGAGCAAAATATGGATTCGATGTTAAAAGAAATCCGTATTGCTCTTTTAGAAGCTGATGTTAACTATAAAGTTGTAAAAGAATTCACTAATAACATTAAAGAAAAAGCTATTGGCCAAGAAGTTTTATTAAAGCTTAATCCTAGCCAAATGTTAGTGAAGATTGTTCACGAAGAATTAGTGACTCTTTTGGGTTCAACCGATAGCGAACTTCATTACCAAAATAATAAACCCACAATTATTATGCTTGTAGGTCTTCAAGGTTCTGGTAAAACCACAACTGCTGGTAAGTTAGCTTTTTTAATGAAAAACAAACTTCATAAAAAAGTTCTTCTTGCTGCTGGGGATGTTTATAGACCTGCTGCTATTGATCAATTGGATCAAATTGCAAAACAAGTCGGTGTTGATATTGTCAATATGGGCAGTAATGTTTCACCAGTAGTGATTGCAAAGAAAGCTAAAGAAAAAGCTTATAATGACCATTATGATGTTTTGATTATCGATACCGCTGGTCGTTTACAAATTGATGAACCATTAATGAAAGAACTTAATAATATTAAAAACGAGGTTGAGCCCGATGAAATTCTTTTATTAGTAGATGCAATGTCTGGTCAAGATGCGGTTAATGTTGCGACAACATTTAACGCTCAACTTACTCTTACTGGGGCAGTTATGTCTAAACTTGATGGCGATGCTCGTGGCGGTGCTGCTTTATCAATTAAACATATGACTGGAGTTCCTATCAAGTTCTCTGGTGTTGGTGAAAAACTTACGGACTTAGATATTTTCTATCCTGATCGTATGGCGGACCGCATTCTTGGAATGGGTGATGTCATGACTCTTGTTGAAAAGGCTCAACAGGAACTTGATGAGAAAGAGATGAAAAAAGCGGCTAATAAAATGGCCAAAGGTAAGTTTGATTTAGAGGACATGATCTCTCAAATGAAACAGATTCAAAAACTTGGTTCATTAGGTGGACTTATGAAATTAATTCCAGGTATGCCAAAAGTTACCCCAGAACAAACCGAAGCTGCTGAAAAGCAAATGAAACTGTTTGAAACTATTGTTAACTCTATGACCATTGAAGAAAGACGCAACCCTGACATCTTGAAATATTCAAGAAAAAATAGAATTGCTCGTGGTAGTGGAACAAACCTCACTCAAATTAATTCTATGCTGAAGAAATACGAGCAAATGAAAGAAGCGATGAAACAAATGGAGAGCTATCGTAAAAGCGGTAGAATGCCTCCAGGTGGATTCCCTGGTATGGGTGGATTTAGATAAAAAAGTGATGCAAAGCATCACTTTTCTTTCATAAATTTTTTGCCTTTTTCTTTGGCTTTGATTTCCCATTCGCTTTCTTTAATGCCTTCATCAAGTTCTTTAAGAAGTTTTTTATCCTGCTTAGTTAATGGGTATTTATCAAATAAATCTTTTCGACAGTCTCTTGTAATTTTAAGAGATTGTTTTTGACGATATTTTTTAATGGCTTCATGATTACCCGAATAAAGAATTTCAGGAATCTTATGCCCCTCAAAGTTATAAGGCTCTGTGTATTGAGGATATTCTAATAATAAATTTTCAAACGATTCCTCAACGATTGAATCATCTGCAATAGCCCCGTCGAGAAGTCTAACAATGGAATCAGTAATCGCCATCGCTCCAATTTCTCCACCGGTGAGAATGTAATCACCAATTGACACCAATTCATCGACATAACTATTTACTCTTTCGTCAATTCCTTCGTAGTGACCACAAAGTAAAAGAATTTCTTCTTTTTTGGTATATTCATGCGCAATTTGTTGATTATACGTTCTTCCTCTGGGTGAAAGAAGAATCTTATGTGTTTGAGGTGTGGAGTTAGCTTTTAAAGCATCAACGATTGGCTGACATTTCATAATTAAACCAGCTCCTCCGCCTACTGGTGGAGTATCGACACGACCATATTTATCAAGAGTGTAATCTCTAATATTAACGACCTTAATTTCAACAATTTCCTTGGCAATAGCCCGTTTAATTATTGAATTTGAGAAAATTCCCTCAAACATTTCTGGGAAGAGAGTGAGGATTGTTATCTTCATAGCATTCCCCCTATTTCATGGATTACAATTTTTTGATTTTTTAAATCGACATCCTTTATAAAGAATGGGACAAACGGAACATAGAATTCATTATCTTTAATAGATTTCACTTTTAAAGTTACTTGGGCAGGGAACTCTTTAACTTCAATAATTATTCCCATCTCTTTATTGTTTTCATTAAAAACTTTTAAACCCATTAAATCATCATAACGATAATAGCCTTCAGGAATATCCGCTTCATCTTTGTTAAATAGAATTTCATAGCCAATATATAATTCAGCGTCTTCTTTGACATTGATCTCTTTGGTTTTGACAAAATCGAGCTTCCCATTGTTATGGTATTTTTCAATGGTTAAAGGAAGGGGCTCTGAATTGTTCTTTTGAAGATAGATGGTATTTCCCTTTTTATAACGGAGAGACGCAAAATCAGTAGAACTCACTACTTTGAATGTTCCATCTAATTTAAATGAATCAATAATGTGACCTAATTTAACAAATTCCATACCTATCTTAATTATATAAGAAAAAGAGGAAAATTTATTCCTCTTCGCCTTCGAATGATTCAAATTTGAGGTGAATTCTCTTGTTTTCGGTTTTGCCAGCGACAGAGACCATTTCTCTAATGGAGTTGGCGATGATGCCTTTTCTTCCAATTAAACGAGCGGTGTCATCTTTTTCGGCACAGACGATAATAGAGATATCTTTTTCGCTTTCAACAGTTTCGCGAATTAAGATTGAATCTGGATGTTCCACAATCGAATCCACAATAGCATGGATAATTGTTTTGTAATCCATAATTATTCTCCTTTTTTCTTGTTTTCAGCAACTTTGGCCATTAAGCCCTTACGGCTGAAGATGGATTTGACGGTGTCGGATGGTTGAGCGCCTTTTTCTAACCAAGCGAGGGCTAATTCTTCATCGATAACAGCGTTTTCAACACCTTTGTTAGGATCGAAGTAACCGATTTGTTCAATGTAACGACCATCACGAGCGAATCTGGAATCCGCAGCGACGATTCTATAGAATGGATCCTTGTGACGACCAATTCTTGTTAATCTAATTTTGACTGCCATAATATTTTTCCTCCTGGAAGCATTGTAATAATAATTAATATAATTAAGTGTGTCAAGCATTTTTGCTTTACACTTATAAATATTTCCTTAAATTTCCTGTTGCATAAGTAAAAGAGTATTGTTAATATAATTAAGCGTGTTTAAACGCTACGGGTGCTCCGCTGTCAAAATTGAGAATGAACACCAAGAGAACATTAATGATTGGAGGACAAAAGCATGAACAATAATTTAGTTAATGAAATTACTGCTTCTCAATTACGTACCGACCTCCCAGAATTCAAATCCGGTGACACTGTCAGAGTCTCTGTCAGAATTATCGAAGGTAACAAACAAAGAATTCAAAACTTCGAAGGTGTTGTCATTTCAAGACGTGGTGGTGGTGTCTCTGAGACATTCACTGTCCGTAAAGTCTCATCTGGTATCGGTGTTGAGAGAACATTCCCAGTTCATTCCCCATCTATCGCTGCTATTGCAGTTATTAGAAAAGGTAAGGTTCGTAGAAACAAGATTACCTACATCCGCAAACGTTCTGGAAAATCTGCTCGTATTAAAGAAATTCTTTAATCAAATGAAAAAGGACTCGCTCGAGTCCTTTTCTTTACTAAAAGTAAATGTAAAGATATAATTGATATATGCCTTCAATAAAAATACCAAGAAAAGTTAAATTATTTTTGGCTCCAACCATCTATTTTGCTTTAGTTATTGCTATGGTGGTGAATGTTTTTGTGTTCTTTAATCAACATTATTATTTAACAATTTATGTTGAAGGTTCCTCTATGAGTCCAACCTTAAATGAACATATTGAAACTTACTCATATACCGAAGAAAAGGGTGGCCAAATTGTAACCATCCAAGTTACGGATAATGTGGACTTTGGTTTTGTGGATCAACATGCGGACGCTGTTAAAAATATCAAAAGATTTGATGTTGTTACTGTATATTACCCTTGGGATAACAATGATTATAGTCAGCCTTACCAAAGAGGTGATAAGTGCATTTCCAGTGCCTATTTTAAAATTAAAAGAGTCATTGCGATTCCAGGTGACACCTTTAAAATTGTTAAAAACGAACTTTATATAAAAGACATTGAAAGTGAAGAATGGGTCAATGTCGAGATGCCCTTCCTTCCAGATACCATTTCTAATGAAAGAAATATTCCCGAGACTGTAGTTGGCCAAGATGAATATTGGGTTGCAGGTGATAACTGGGGACATTCCGCGGATTCTTTTAACCATATCGGTACTGATAGTAGTAGAACTGGGCCTGTTTATTATGAAAATATCACCGGTGTTTTAATTGCGATTCAAGGGACCTGCACGGTCAAAAAAGAAAGTGGCAAAAAAGATGTTATCTTGAATCACCATTATTATTCAAAACCAATCTATTTTAATTAGGAGTTTTATGGCAAGTCAAAAGCAAGTTCACTGGTTTCCAGGTCATATGAGCAAAGCTCTTCGAGAAATTGAAGAGAAATTGAGAATGGTGGATATCGTCATTGAGCTTTTTGATGCACGCGCTCCATTATCCTCAATCAATGAAGATTTAGAAAAAAGAATAGCCAATAAAAAGAAACTCGTTGTCATCTCTAAAATTGATTTAGCAGATCCTGAAAAAACAAAATATTTTAAAGCCAAATTAGAAGAAAGATACGAGATTGTTTTGGCTTTAGATTTAATAAACCCTAATAGTGAAAAAGAAATTGCTAAAGCTGTTAATAAGTTGGGAGAAGAAAAGCATTTGAAGGATAAAAGCAAAGGAATGAAGCCTCAGCCAATTAGAACAATGATTATCGGTATTCCTAATGTTGGTAAATCTTCTCTTATTAATCGTTTAGCATCAAGAAAAGCTGCTGGTGTACAAAATAAACCAGGTTACACCAGAGGAGAACAATGGATTAAGGTCAACAATGACTTTTTGTTGTTGGACACTCCTGGTGTTCTTCCCATGAATTACGAGGATAAACAAAAATCGATAAAATTAGCGTTAACCGGCGCAATTCGCGAAGATATTTTGCCAAATTCTGATTTATGCGATTATTTATTAAGCTTTTTAAAAGGTCATTACCCAAATGCTTTAAAGGAAAGATTTGATCTTGAAAACATTCTTTCGTTAGAAGAAACATTAAGATTTATTTCCACACGTAGAGGTCTCCTTAAAAACGGAGAACCCGATTATGAAAAAGCCGAATCATTATTATTAAATGAATTTAAAAATGGAAAGCTTGGACGCTTTACTTTAGATTAAATATGTCGCTTGATTACGAGAAACAATTTTATTCAGAAAAGGTTAAATTAATCGTTGGTGTTGACGAGGCTGGAAGAGGCTGTTTATTAGGGCCTGTCGTGGCCGCTGCGGTCATTTTACCAATTGATTTTTCTTCTGATTTAATTAACGATTCCAAACAATTAAGTGAAAAGAAAAGAGAAGAAGCTTTTGCCTTAATTAAGGAAAACGCCATTGCTTTTGGAGTGGGTATCATTTCTCCTGAAGTCATTGATGAAATTAATATTTTAGAAGCGACCAAGCTCGCAATGAAAACGGCGATTGATAATTTAAAACACCAATACGATTTAATTCTCACTGATGCGGTGAAGCTTAAAGGTTTTGATGTTGATGTCATCCCAATTATTAAAGGTGACGCTAAAGCTCAATGTATTGCTGCAGCCTCCATCATTGCAAAGGTCACTCGTGATCACATTTGTTATGAATTAGACGAAAAATATCCTATATATAATATAAGGAATAATAAAGGGTATGGGACCAAAGATCATATGGATGCTCTCCAACAATATGGACCTGTTAAAGGTCTTCACCGTTTTTCCTATAAACCTGTGAAATCTTGTTTAATCAAAAAAATTTCACTTTTTTAAAAATATTTTTACGAAAATGATGAGAAATCCTCCTATTCATATATAGGGGGACTTTTTATGATTGAACAACGAAACATCTTAATTTATCTATCTTATATCACTAATGGCAATTGGGATCAGATGCTAAAAATCATCAACACCAAGAAGCTTGATATTGATGAAAATCTTATCAATAACGAAATATCTAAAATGAAATGCAAGACTTTAACTATGCTTGATAAAGAATATCCAAGTTATCTTAAGGCCTTATATAAACCACCATTAGTTCTTTATTATTATGGCGATATCTCTTTATTAGACAATTTGAACAACAATTTAGCGGTTGTGGGTTCAAGGGCAAATTCAACATATGGAGAAAAAATAACGAGAGAAATTGTTAATGATATATCAAACAAATATACGATTGTTTCCGGGATGGCATTAGGGATAGATTCAATTGCCCATACCGCATGTTTAGATAATAAAGGGAAAACAATCGCTGTGCTTGGTTCAGGGATCGATTATCCTGCCCCAAAAACTAATACCGATATTTATTATAGGATTATTAAAAATGGTGGTCTTGTTATCTCTGAATATCCAGGAGATTTAGAACCACTTCCTGAATTTTATCCAATTCGAAATCGTTTAATCGCCGGTTTTAGCAAAGCTGTATTAGTGACCGAAGCTAAACTATTCTCTGGAACCTCTATCACAGTCAATGTCGCTCTTGCTTTAGGAAGAGAAGTTATGTGTCTTCCATATTTAGCAGGAGAGAATAGTTTATGCAATTTGTTGATTAGAGATGGGGCAACATTAGTGGAAAATTCAAGGGATGTGTTGGACACTTTAGAAAATATCAAAATGTGAAAAAATCTTAAATAAAAGAGATATTTATTTAATGAAAAAGGGGCTTTCAAATGCTGTTGACAAGTATATTGACACTCACTATATTTTTGAATAGGTTAGGCCATGAAATTAGTAATTGTTGAGTCCCCTACAAAATGCGATACCATTGGAAGATACCTTGGCAGCGACTACAAAGTTGTCGCTTCCAAAGGTCACATATGTGACCTTTCTACGCGTGGGGAGCGCGGGTTAGGCGTGGATATTAATAATGATTTTAAAGCGTCCTACGTCGTCTCTAAAAAGCAAGTTTCTGTCGTCAAAGAATTAAAGGATTTAGCTAAAAAAGCTGACGAAGTAATTCTTGCGACCGACCCTGATAGAGAAGGGGAAGCCATCGCGTGGCATTTAGCAAGAGAACTAAACCTTGATTTAAAGAAAACCAAACGTCTCGAATTCCATGAGATCACTCGTATTTCAATCGGGGAAGCGATGAGCAAGCCGCGTTTCATCGATATGGATTTAGTGTCCTCTCAAGAAGCGAGGAGAATTATTGATAGAATTATTGGTTTTGATCTCTCAGGTTTAATCAAAAAGAGAATTGGTTCCAAATCTGCGGGTCGTGTTCAATCCGCAACCTTAAAATTAATCGCTGAGCATGATGCCAAAATCGATAAATTCGTGCCTGAAGAATATTTTGAAATCTCTGCTAATACAAACATTAATAATAAAGATTTCAGTTTGAATGTTTCTAAAGTCCCAGGTGGACTTCCAATTAAAAATCAAGATGGTGGATTAGAGATTTTTAACTCTTTAACCGATGAGATTAAAGTCAAATCTATATCCACAAAAATTGTGAAGAAAGAAAGTAAAGAACCATTTACAACTTCAACATTACAACAAGAAGCTTTTAATAAATTAAAGTTCCCGACTTCTAAGACTCAAAAAGTCGCTCAGTCATTGTATGAAGGTATCAATGTTAATGGAGAGCATATGGGTTTGATCACCTATATGAGAACCGACTCCACCAGACTTTCTCCAACCTTTGTTAAAAGAGCCCATGATTTTATCACTGAAGTCTATGGAAAAGCTTATATTGGAAAAACTAAAGCCGGCAAAAAGAGTTTAAATGAACAAGACGCTCACGAGGCAATTAGACCTACCAAAAACCATAACACTCCTGAAAGTGTAAAGGGTTATCTTAGACCTGATCAATATAATTTATATAAATTAATTTATAATAGAGCGTTAGAATCTTTAATGAAACCTAAAACCGAGGAGCAAATGTCCATCATTTTTGAAAGTGGTCAAGTTTTATTTGAACTTCAATTAACCAGAGCTTTAGATTTAGGTTATGAGATATTAGAAGACGCTAAAGATAGAACTGGTTTAACAAATTTCCCAGATGTCAAAGAAGGAGACATTTTCCCTCTCTTTGATAAAAACTTTGAACAAAAATTTACGCAACCACCTGCTCACTATTCCGAAGCTAAAGTCGTTCACTTGATGGAAGAAAAAGGAATTGGTAGACCTTCAACATATGCCGCAACCATTGAAACTTTGTTAAAGCGTCAATATGTTTTAGAGGACGCTGGTGTTTTAAAGATTACCAATCAAGGCATTTTAACGGACACAACTTTGACAAAATATTTCCCTGACATTGTTAATGTCAAATATACCGCGGATATGGAGTCTTTACTTGATGAAATCGCTACCGGAAATATTAAAGAAGTTGAAGTTTTAAACAACTTCTACACTGTTTTTAGAAAAGAATATCTTGAAGCCAGTGAACTTATGAAACACGATCAACCAGAAGAAGTTAAGGACAAAGTATGTCCAGTCTGTGGCTCCAAGATGGTGTATGCGGTTGGATACAACGGAAGATATATTCGCTGCACTAATAAAGAATGTCGTCATGCAGAAAGCGACCCGAATAATGAAGCCGCTAACGGAGTGCTCACCAAGAAAAAATGTGAAAAATGTGGAGCCCCTCTTTTAAGAAAAAAAGGAATGTATGGGACCTATTATGTGTGCTCCAATTATCCCAATACTTGTGACTATCGTATCGCTGCTAAATTCTTAAATAAAAAGCAATACTCATTTAAGAAGAAGAACTGACCATAAATAAATGGTCTTTTTTCTTTTTTAAGCTTGATGGAAAGCATATAATTTTATTAATCAAAGTATGAATAAACCTGAAAGAGAATTCCTAGATTATCTACAAAGAGATCGTAATTACACCGAAAGGACCATCAAGTCTTATCAATTTGATATTGATAAATTTATGAATTTTTTGGATAACGAAGATGTATTGATGGACGAAATTAATCTACAGTTAATCCGTAATTTTTTGACGGTTGAACTCTCTAATGGAGTGAGCAAAAGGTCGTGTAAAAGAAGACTCTCTTGCCTCCGTCATTTCTACACTTTTTTGCAAAAGAAAAAATATGTGAAAGACAATCCTTTCCTTTATATCAACTCTCCTAAAACTGATAAAGTATTACCCTCTGTTTTATATCGTGAACAAATTGAGGAAATTTTGAAGGAAAATAAGAAAAGAACCGATGAATTAATGATTAGAGATCAGGCTATTCTTGAAGTTTTATATTACACTGGAATTCGGGCAAGCGAACTTGTGGGAATCACCACTCAATCTTTGAATCTAAGAAATAGAATCATCCGTATTTTTGGGAAAGGGCGAAAAGAAAGAATGGTCCCTTTTTCTGAGGAATGTCAAAAGACCTTGAACGAATATCTTTCAAACCTCAGACCAATCCTTGAAGCACGAACACTAAGACAAAACAGTTTTGTATTTTTAAATAAAAACGGTAATCCCTTAACGACAAGAGGGTTGGAATATATCCTTGATGAAATTGAGATGAAGACCGGAACTTTCCTCGGTTTACACCCTCATCTTTTGAGGCACTCATTCGCCACTCATTTATTAGAAAACGGCGCAGAACTCAATGTCATTCAAAAATTATTGGGTCATGAATCGATTAATACAACCTCGATTTACACCCATGTTTCCGAAGATGCGATGAAGGTTTCTTATAAGACCTTCCACCCTCGCGCTAATAAAAAATAGTTTTACTATTGATAAAAGTTCTCTCTGCGTGATAGAATAGGCACGCTGTGTTTTTATACGCACAGACTACACACACTATGGATTCATCCCCGTTGTCTTCTCTTTACCAGGGTGTAAATGGAAGGGTTGGATGTTCGAAGTAGTGGAGGACTTAACATAAGGAGGCTCAAACAAATGAGTGAAGAAGAAGTTGTTGTTGCTCAAGAAGAAATTGAAGCAACACAAGAAGCTGCTCCAAGTTCAATGGATGCAGTCATGCATGATCCTGATGCACCAGTTATTACCATGAAGAAATTGCTCGAAGCTGGCGCGCATTTCGGTCATCAAACCCGTCGCTGGAACCCAAAGATGAAAAAATACATCTATGGTGCCAGAAATTCTGTTCACATTATCGACTTACAACAAACTGTGAACTGCATTGAAGAAGC
>CAJOQN010000023.1 GCA_905236535.1 uncultured Bacilli bacterium | reverse complement strand
GAAGAAACAATGAAACGATTTGATGAGGCTATGCTATATAGCATCGTTGAATATGAGGGCAAGCAATTAATTTTCTCCGTCGCGAGAGGATACCACATTAGAGAAGAAGGTCAATATTATAAAGATGTCCTTCAAATCGCTGATAAGGCGATGTATGAAAACAAAAAATATTTAAAAGAAAAATACAATATGAAAAGCCGATAATTTTATAGAATAGAAATAAAAAATAGCGAATTTTGAAGTTTTAGCCCGTTTTTGCGGGCTATTTTCATTATTTCGCTAATTAATTTGATTATGAGATAGGGATTTATTTTTTAACAATGACAACAATTTGCCCAACTCCAACAGCTGCAAGAATCGCTCCTACGACAATATAGATTATCATTAAGACATTATTCTTAAAAATGAGTGATAACACCCCAAGCACAATGCCGAAAAAAGCGATGATAAAGCAAAATGCAATCCATGATGTCTTGCTTTGATAGACAATGCCAATAATTCCGCGGGCGATATAAACAACGCCTAAGGCTAATAAAATAATTGATAAAGTATAAACCATCACAAGTGGCACGATATTGGTGTTCACTAATAAGATAACTCCAATTGCAATAGCGATGGCCCCGTATAAGAACAAAGCGGTGAAGAAGTTGCTGAGTGGAACCATACAGCCAGCGACTAAATATAAAGCACCAATAATGAAAAGCATCACAGCGATGATGATACTAAGGACTAAACCTACTTGTTCTTGTTTGATAATTCCAAAAACAATAGTGGCTATCCCAGCAATGATGAGAAGCACTCCTAAGAGAATGCCCATCCATTTATATCGTTGAAATAAGTTATTCATATTTTTTTCTCAATGACAATTTTATCTTAAATTAATCAATTGAGATACTAATTAATTCATTAAAATTAATAATTGTGTTATTTTCTGTCTTCACCAAACGGTTAAAAGCGTCCACCAAAGTTAAGATTCCTTCGTAGATAAGAATCCTTCCATTCCGATAATATTTGATAATTAATGACTCATCATGATAATTGGTCAAAATATCATTTATTATTTTTGCTTCATCACTGGAAATAAGTGGTTTTTCCACCTTCTGTCTTTCTTCTCTTAACCGATGAATATCCTCATATTGTTTGTTCAATGATTTATAAGGAGCCCATTTTTTCATTCCGCGATCACTCATCTTCTATGGCCTCCTATCTGATTATGTCTTTCTCTTATCGTGCTGAAATCTAATAAAGATGTCGCTCTTAAAAGCGCGTTTTCTCCATATTTATTTCTAATCTCATCGATGATGAAATTAAGATTTCGTGACTTTTGAGAAACACTTTCATCGACGAATAAATCTAATTGTTCATGTTTAGGTTTATAAGTGAGCTTTCCAAAATTAATGCCCACTCTTCTGATCGTTTTATTAGTGATGAAGCGATGATAGATTTCCATCAAAGCTTCATATATCTCATTATTGTCATCGGTCACTTTCAAAAGAGATAACTGTCTAGAGAATCCTCCTTCTTTTGAATAGCCGATGTATAAAGAAACCGTTCCAGTAAGCTTTCTTTCCATTCTCAAGCGGTAGCAAAGATCATCACTCATCTCTCTAATAATGGTTTCACATTCTTTGGGAGTGTAGTCCTTAAACAAAGCTTGACCAATCGAAAGAGATGTTTCTTTGGGGATATATACCTCATGAATATCAGCTTCATCAATGCCATTCGCATGGTCTAATAATTGCTCACCAATAATTCCAAAATATTTGTTCATAAACAAACGAGAGGAAGTCGCTAAATCTTTCATTGTGAAAATACCAAGATTATTTAATCTCCTCTCAAGATTAGCCCCTATACCCCACACCTTGCTTAAAGGAGTGATGGGCCAAATTTTTTCTTTTACATCATCTTTATAAATGGTCGCAATTCCTTCCCTTTCTTTTTTGGCGTAGTTATCTAACGCAACCTTTGCTAAAAAGAAGTTATCACCAATTCCAGCGGTGCATTCTAGTCCTGTTTTTTCTTTAATTGTATTGATTATATATTTCACTAATTCATAAGGTGTTTTTTGATAATAGCCTAGATACGATGTCAAATCTAGAAATGCTTCATCTATTGAATAGATGTGAAGATCTTCTTCTGCGACAAAATCTAATAAAATAGACATCACTTCACACGACATATCAATATATCTTTGCATCCGTGGAATAGCATATATATAGTTATACCCCTTTGGTAAATCGTTGATTCTTAAACGAGATGGAACCCCTCTTTTTTTAAGATAAGGAGTGACAGATAAAACAATAGTGTTTTTTCCTCTATCTTTATCAGCGACCACTAAAGGAGTGGACCATGGATCGAGACCTCGATCAATACATTCCACATACGAATAAAAAGCTTTTAAATCGATGACTGCAATTGTTCTTTTCATAATGGGATACATATTATATATAGAAAAAAATATTATTTTCAGTCTTGACTTACATAAAGGTTTCCCCATCGAAAAATAATGTTGTAATAATCTTCTTTTTAGTAGATTTTTAGGAACAAAAATTTTTATTAAATTGAAAAAGAAT
>CAJOQN010000022.1 GCA_905236535.1 uncultured Bacilli bacterium | reverse complement strand
GTGCGTTTGCTGAAATAATAAAAGTCTTCGACATCGCAGGTCTTATCGATGAGATTAATCAAATTTTCATCGATATGATCGCCTCCATTATCGATGATATTCTTATCATTTGTGGAGAGGAAGAATTCATATTGCTTAAGCGGTGAATTATAGGTGATAATTCCTGATTCGTCGATTTTTAGATAATTTGAAACGTTCAATAAAACTTCTTTGATAATCTTTTTGTCGTGTTCATCATTTAAGAAATTATAATTTAAATCAGAAAGAGAGGAGACGAGCTTCGACATATAATTAATATTCATCGAAGTGTGCATCATCATTTTCTTTTCTTCATTATTTAAAATGCGGTTAGGAAGGAAGAAATTGATGGTTTTTCCTTGACGTTTCGCGTAGCGAATATCACTCATGAGTTCATTGACATTGCTATATGGATAGGCCACTAAAGCGAACTTCGCTGGAACATGGCAAATGCCAGTGGACCGACGAATTGAAATACTCGCTTCTGGTATCACTTGTTCTAATTGTTCTCTAATACGGCTTAAAGAATCGATAACTGGAAGATAGATGAGAAGTGATTTACCATTATCCCTAAAAGTAAATAATGAACGTTCATAATCGATAAAAACATCATTAAATAAATTTAATAAATAGAGACGATCTTCTTGGCTTAAGACTTCATCTTTTAAATCGTAATAGACATCGATGATGACATTTCTAAATGATTGAGAGAGGAAGATGAGGCTTTTAAGTTGCGCATTAAATGATTCAAAGGTGATTAAACGCTTATCTTCATCGAGATAGACAAGCGGGATATGGGAGAAATCAGGGCGATAAGTGATAAGCAAAGCATTATCAAGTTTCGATTTGACGTAATCGATGTTTTTGTTTAATTCGATAAATTCTTTAATTTGAGATTCTGGATAATTGCTCAAATTGATAATGTTTGAACTTAACTTTTTAAAATTTTCCCTTGTGACTTGATAAAGCCCACGATAGTAATAACGATATAAAATTCTCACGATGTTGATACATAAGATGATGTAAACAACCGTCATAACGAGGAAATAGATGATTAAAGCGATTAAAAAGCTACGATTGCCGGTTCTATTGTAGAAGACCGATAAAATAGTCGTTCCGATAACAATGAGGGCTAAAAGGGCCCCAGGAATGCCAATCGCAAGGGCAAAGGTTTCAATCATTTTGAATTGATGCTTTTGTTTATTCATAGATTGTCCTTCCTTTCAAGATATCGTTACGACCAATATCACCAATCGTTGAGGTCACCGCTTTACCAATAGAAACATATTGATCCAAAACTTTTAAGTAATGGTCCACTTTTGCTTCTGTTCCGATAACTTTTTCCACAACTTTGATGGAAACGCATGGAACATCGTGCAGGCGACAGGCGACCGCGACCCCACCACTATTTGAATCCATGACGATGAGACCATCGACTCCAAAGATGGTTTTGTTGTCTTTTAAGAAGTCTAATTGGTTATCACTAGATAAAAATGTGGCGATATTTGGGTTCGCGTATGTGCGCTTATTTAAGCCTTCGACGAGATAGTCGATGAGATCGAGTTGCACGCTGAAATCACGTGGAAGAGTGGGAATTTGACCAACGACGACATTCTTGACACCGAGTTGATCGACATTGGCATTGATAATGTTTTTAGCGATGACGATATCGCCGCATTTAAGCCCGTCTGAAACCGCCGTGCATTTCCCGACAACAATAATTAAATTGATGTAATATTTATTGATGATATCGGTAATAATCGCGCTGGCTAAAATAGAGGTGTGAAGATTATCAACAATGATAACTTCTTGATTAAAAATAGTTCCGATAGAAACTTCGTAATGTCCTAATATTTCTTCTTCACGACGATTGCTGACGATGGATTTGAAATATAGGACATCATCATGAGTGGCACCGACGATGGCGATCATTGTTCATCATTCTCCTTCTTTTCAAATTGGTTAGCTTTTAAGAAGAGATCATAATCTTTAAGAGGCATTGGTTTAGCGTAATAGAAGCCTTGAATAGTATCGATTTTGATCTTTCTTAAAATATCGATTTGTTCTTTATTATCAACACCTTCAATGATAACTTCGAGATCATTGAGATGACCTAATTCGGTAATTAATTTGACGATGGATCTCGTCTTTTCATCACTGATTAATAAATCGGTGAAAGATTTATCAATCTTAATTGCGTCGAATGGAATCTTACGGAGATTATCAATACCAGAATAACCAATACCAAAGTCATCCATCAAGACGCGGATTCCCATTTCTTTAAGTTTTTTAATAATAGAGATGGAAAGGAATTGGTTAGCTTGGGAAGTTGTTTCCGTAATTTCGATTTCCACGAAATGTGGAGGAACTTGATATTTCTTTAAAAGGGTGTCCACCATCTTTAAGAAGTGAACGGAATAGAATTCGTGAAGTGAGAAGTTGACGGAGACAGGGAGCACTCTTCTTCCTTTACGACGAGCTTCACTAATGTCCATTAAAGCTCTTTCAAAGATGTAATTATCAATCGCCGAAATAAGACCGGCATTTTCAGCTTTGTCGATAAACATCGCTGGAGTTAAGAAACCATATTTTGGAGAATCCCATCTCGCTAAAGCTTCGACGGAGACAAATTTTTTCTCTCTAAGAGAATATTTTGGTTGATAGTAAATAACAAATTCATTATTATTAATCGCTTGTTCGATTTCATCGATATCACTGAGCGAGGTTTCACTCTTATAGCTGGGGTCAAAGAAGGCAAAAGGTTCAAAGGTATCTTCGGCGACACTTCTAGCGATAAAAGCATCTTCCATCAACGCGATGATGTTTTCACCTTTTTCAACGCGACGAATACCAAAGTTTGGTCTAACGAAGACTTTAATATTATTTTCTTCGACGATGCGATATAAATTTGAAGAAATAATGTCGACTAAATCAAGAATATTTTTTTCTTCTTTGACAAAAAGATAAATGAGGAAAACTCCACGATTAAAGCCAAAGACATGACGGCGATAATCATTTCTTCCCTTTCTAGATTTCATAAAGAAAGTCGTAAGATATTCAGCGATGTTTCTGTTTAATGTCGTGATCATTTCATTATGGAATGAATTACTAGTAACTTTAATTGTTGACGCGGTGAAGGCGAGCATATATTGTAAATATCTTCTATTCGATTTCCTTCTGGAATATTTAAGAACTCTTTTTTGGAAAGCTTCGTTGTTATAGAAAGAACTCTTTTTTCCTAAAAGATATTGGTTTTCAAGTTTGAGTTGATCTTCGAAATTTTTGTAATCAATGTAACCTTTGACCGAGAAGACTAATCCGATCGAGAAGGCCACCACTAAGACAAGAAAAGCCATACCGACAAATGGATGAACATTTAAAAGGTCGGTATAAGAAATGATGAAAGACATAGTGAAAGAAGCGATTAATAAAATCGTGCAAACGATGGTGTGGATAAGATAACGAATTTTGCTATTGATTCTATTCATCTTTCTTTCCTCCGTGTAACATTTCCTCAAGCATTTCTTCTTTGAGACGCTTTTTATCTTCTTCAGATAATCCATCTAAAGATGACGCTCCTCCTCCGGTGATGACTTCGGCTTTTGGCTCATCATCTTTATCCTTCAATGTTTTAGTGATATCTAAGACCGAAGTGATGATAAGATAGAAGGCTGGAATTAATAAGAATATTAATAATCCAATTGGAGAGGAGATAACATCCACGACTCTTCCTAAGAATGGGGAATTAATAGAGACCACTCCTAAGATTTGATCATAGTAGAAGGCTTGATATTGATTAGCTTGTGATAAGTGCTCACTCTCTAAATTGATACCAGCCGCGTAGAAGATATATTGTTCTTTTTCACTAGCGTCAGGATTGTACTTCACTTCAATAATTCTATGGGTAATAACTAATTTGTCAGTGACATTAAAGGTACGACTTGTATCACTTGGTTTTTCATCGATGCTAACAATTCCATTCATGAAAGTAACATCCACTGTTTTTTTGGCTAAATATGCTTCATAGATTACTTTCGCACTTTTCTTTTGGGTGATGATAAAGGTTCCAACTTTATATTTTGGTTCCATGGAGTCAGTTTTGACCTGAAATGTTCCCATTCCGAAGCGAATCGAATAACCATAGTTATCTTTCGCATGGACCATTCCGTCAATTTGACCAATTCCAACAATCACGAATAAAAGGGCAAAAATACCGGTAATTACCCATTCAATTATTGATCTTGCTTTACTCTTTTTCTTTTTTCCTTTCTTAGGTTTTTCTGGTTGTGTTAAAACTTCAGAATTATCTACCACTTCTTCGTTTAATAATTCTTTGCTCATAATTTAACAACCTTTCCACCTAGTTTATTTCTTAAATCATTGGCGAGATTGAAATCATGGAAAACGTAAGCTTCATGCTTATAAACAGAGAAGGTATCCTTCTTTACAAAGTAACCATCCACTGTTTTAACGATGAAGTTGCCTGGAATAACAGGACGTTCTTCTTTTGGTTTAGGTGCTCTCTTTTTGGGAGCTTTTTCTTCCACTTTAGGTTTACGAGGAG
>CAJOQN010000021.1 GCA_905236535.1 uncultured Bacilli bacterium | reverse complement strand
GTTTAGACTTGCTTCTTCTCTCTCTAAAAGAAGAAGATGTCCCGTTATTGCTTCGGGGGAATCGCTTGGTCAAGTCGCCTCTCAAACGGTGTATTCCATGAATGTAATTAACGAAGTGACTAATATTCCAATTATTCGTCCATGTGTGACGATGGATAAAGTGGACATCATTAAATTAAGCAAAGACATTGGAACTTATGAGATATCGATTAGACCATTTGAAGATTGTTGCACAATCTTCGCGCCTAAGAATCCAAAGACGATGCCGCAACTAGATGAATGTCAAAGAATCGAAGATTCTTATGATTGGAAATCACTCCTTGATGAGGCGCTTAACAATATCGAGGTAAAATTCATCAAAGAGGAAGATGAAAACGAATTATTATAAATAAAAAAGCCAGGATGTTGAACCTGACTTTTTATCTTGACACTACTTAAGATTCTTTTTGCTAACTTCCACTAAATCGGTGAAGGCTTTAGGATCGTTAATCGCGATTTCACTAAGCATCTTACGATTGACGTTGATGTTTGCAAGTTTTAATCCGTGCATGAATTTGGAATAGGAGATATCGTTCATTCTGCAAGCAGCGTTGATACGTCTAATCCAAAGTTTGCGGTAGTCTCTTTTAAGTTTGCGACGATCGATATATGCATATCTAAGAGAATGCATAACTTGTTCTTTCGCAGTTTTGAAGAGCAAGTGTTTACTTCCGAAGTAACCAGAAGCTCTTTTTAAGACTCTTTTACGACGAGCGCGTGTGACGGTTCCACCTTTGACTCTCATATTTGGTTACCTCCTTAGTCTTGAACGAGATATTTGATTCTCTTGTAATCGCTCTTGCTGATATCGCTTTGCTTTCTCAAATGTCTCTTTTGTTTGTGAGTTTTATGTGGGGCTAAATGTGATGTGTAAGCGGAATGTCTCACAAGTTTTCCGCTGCCAGTTCTTTTGACTCTCTTGGTGAGGGCCTTTTTGCTTTTCATTTTTGGCATAAAATTTTCCTCCTACTTTGTTTTTAATGGTGCTAAGACAGCAATGAGCCAGCGACCTTCCATGTTAGGTTGTTTCTCAACTTGAGAAATGTCACTGACTTTGGAGATGAATAGATTCATGACATCCATACCAATCTCGGTATGAGTCATTTGTCTTCCTCTGAACCTGACTCCAACTTTAACTTTGTTACCAGCGGCTAAGAATTTACTGGCCGCTTTGGCTTTGGTTTCTAAGTCGTGGGTTCCGATTTGAGGAGTGAGTTGAATCTCTTTAAGTTCGACAATGCGTTGATTTTTCTTGGCCTCTTTGGCTTTCTTTTGTTGTTCGAAGCGATACTTCGAATAATTTAAGATTTTGCACACTGGAGGCACGGCTTGAGGGGCAACACAGAATAAATCTAATTCATAAGAATTAGCTTTTAATTGAGCTTCTTTTGAGCTCATAATCCCTAATTGTTCACCATCAGGGCCGATAAGTCTAACTTGTGGAAAACGAACAGCGTCATTCACTAATTCATTATCTTTCTTGTTGTTAGGCTTTTTGTAACTATTGTCTGCGATAATAATCATCTCCTTTTGCTAAAAAACGGATGCGAGTGCACCCGTTAACTTAAACTTTTAGCCCGAAGTTTTATAGCGTTAGCCAATCAATAATCATCGATCTGGCGAGAAGCGGGTGCCTCTACTTTCTATTTATTGCGTGTTAATATTATCAATTACTAATATATTAGTCAATATTTATTTAGAATTATTTTCCCATCGTTTTGACTTCATCTTGAACTAATTTGATGAATTCATCTAAAGAGACGGTAATCTGTTCTTTTTGTCCGTATTTACGATAGGTGACAGAATTATCCTTCGCTTCGTTATCACCGATGACGAGAGTGTAGGGGATTTTTCTCACTTGAGACCCTCTTAAACGATAACCAAGTTTTTCTTCAGAAGCATCGAGCTCCGCTCTGATGTCGTTATCGATTAAGGTGTTTAAAACTTCTTTCGCATAGTCTAAATGGAAATTGTTATTGACTGGCAAAATATTGATTTGAACAGGGGCTAACCAAGTTGGGAAAGCACCGGCGAAGTGTTCGGTAATAACTCCGATAAATCTTTCGATGGAACCTAAACATGCTCTATGGAGCATAATTGGTCTCTTTTTCTCACCATCACTATCGATATAAGTGCAATCAAATCTTTCAGGAAGATTCATGTCGAGTTGAATCGTTCCACATTGCCACACTCTATTCATCGAGTCTTTAACTTTGAAGTCGAGTTTTGGACCATAGAAGGCTCCATCCCCTGGATTGATTTTAAATTCTTTTCCGGTAGCGCGGCAAACCTTCTCTAAAATAGCTTCTGATCTATTCCAGATATCAATATCGCCGATATAACCTTCTTCAGGTCTAGTGGATAATTCAATTTTATAGTTGAGACCAAAGATTGAATAAATCTCATCATATAAAGAGAGAATGTCTTTGATTTCATCTTCAATTTGATCTGGTCTCACATATGTATGAGCGTCATCTTGGGTAAAGCTTCTCACTCTAAATAAACCGTTTAAAGCCCCAGAGGCTTCGTGACGATGGACATGTCCTAATTCCGCAAGTCTGATTGGGAGTTCTTTGTAAGAATGAATATCGTTCTTATAGACGAGAATTGAACCTGGGCAGTTCATCGGTTTGACCGCGAATTCCTTCTCATCGATAAGAGTGGTATACATATTGTCTTTATAGTGATCCCAGTGACCAGAAGTAATCCATAATTCTTTTGATAAAAGAGTTGGAGTATTGATAAATTGATAGTGGT